>CAZNMV010000037.1:0-13711 GCA_964573835.1 uncultured Aestuariivita sp.
AGCAGACGTCAGATCGTAGCTTACGTCACTGTCCGATTTCCAGGGAGTAGCTCAGACTCTCCAAGCAAGCGTAGGGTGGGTGAAACCCACCATCCCCACCATCCACCCGCGCATCGGTGGGTTTCACCCACCCTACAGGCCCCACACCCCCCAATCCCTAACAAACCCTGAATCCGCCCCTGTAACCCCTTGATTTTCCGTGACGGACGCACCGTCCTACCGTGGGACGCGCCTCAATCCTCCACCCGGCCGCGCAGCCCCTTCACCTCGCCCCGCACCTTCTTGGCCTTGATGCGCCGTTCGACCGATCCCTTGGTCGGCCGCGTCGGCCGCCGCTTCTTCGGCACCACCGTCGCCGCCCGGATCAGCTCGGCCAGTCTCTCCCGCGCGATCTCGCGGTTGCGGGCCTGGCTGCGGGTGTCGTCCACCTGCAGGACGATCGCCCCCTCCTTCGTCCACCGCCGCCCCGCCAGCCGTTCGAGCCGCCGCTTCACCGGATCGGGAAGGTTGGGCGAGCGCGCCGCCTCGAACCGCAGTTCCACCGCCGTCGACACCTTGTTGACGTTCTGCCCGCCGGGGCCGGATGCACGGATGAACTGTTCGGTCAGTTCCCAGTCGGCGATACTGATCTGGTCGGTGATGCGCAGCATGGCCCTGCCCGGGAAAATCAAAAAGGGCCGCCCCGAGTTCAGGACGGCCCTTTCGAAAGTAGCGGAGGTGGGTCGGTTAGACCACCTGGTCAATGCGGAGTTTCATCCGCCAAGGGCTGCCTCAGCAGGCGCACCCCCACACTGTTCCGACCTCGATCCCCAATCCCTTTCTAGACACTGAAGCACCTCCTTTCCTTGTTGAACTCATCCGAATCGTCTCATGCTTTCGGCTGAATCCAAAGCGGAAAATCAGGCCGGGCGATAATTTTCCCCCAAGTGCCGCACGATCAGGCGGAAGGGCACCAGCGCGATCAGCGCAAGGCCCAGTTTCACCCCCCAATCCGCGATGGCCAGCGACACCCAGAGCGGCGCGGCGGGGCCGACGCCAAGGATCGGCATCACCTCGTTCGCCCAGGCGACATCGGCCGCAGGGTCGACGAAAGACAGCGCGTCCGAGAAGGCGATCGAAAAGAAAAGCGCGGTATCGACCGACGACCCGACCAGCGTGGAGGCCAGCGGCGCCACCCACCACTTGCGGTCGCGCAGCGCCGAGAAGATGCCCACGTCGAGCAGTTGCGCGGTCAGGAAGGCGATCCCCGATCCGATGGCGATGCGGAAGGTCACCAGCGGCCCGTATTCGCCGATGATCTGCGTGCCGATCAGCGAACACAGAACCCCGACGAGAAAGCCCACGAAGACGACGGTGCGCGCGGGCCCCGCGCCGTAGAGCCGGTTCATCAGGTCGGTGACAAGGAAGGCAAGGGGGTAGGTGAAGGCGCCCCAGGTCAGCCAGTTGCCGAAAAGGAATTGCACCAGGATGTTCGAGGCCACGACGATGGTGGCCATGGCAAGAATGCCGGGAAGATGTGCGCGTGTCATATCAGCGTCCGTTTTAACAAGGTTGCGGAGACTTGGCCCGTCATCGGGCGCGCAGCCTCTAGCCCCTTGCCGGAGCGCTGGCAAGTCAGTTCGCGGCGAGCACGCCCCGGCATTCCTGCGGCAGGTCGGCCAGCACCAGCTCGCGCCGCTGGCGCGGGGCGGGGGCGTTGGGATCGGGCGGCGGGGGGTTGAGGATGTTGTTCACCCACTCCTGCGCCTCGTCGCAGCCGTCGCCCGGCGGCGGGGCGTCCTGATCGACGCAGCCGCGCATGCCGCGCGGGCATTCCAGCCGCACGTGGAAGTGATAGTGATGCCCCCACCACGGCCGGACCTTGCGCAGCCAGGCGCGGTTGCCCTTTTCGTCGGCGCACATCTGCACCTTGGCCCCGGGGAAGACGAAAATGCGCGCGACACGGGCGTCGCTGGCAGCGGTCTTGATGATCTCGTGGTGCTGGCGTGTCCAGCTGTCGTTGACATATGCCCCTTCCGCGCGCCGCATCGAGATCGACGAGATGTTCTCGCGCTGCTGGCGCGACAGGCCGAGGTTCGCGGCGGGCAGCATCCAGATATCGACGTCGAGCCCGATCTGGAGGCTGGAATGGCCCGTGAGCATCGGCCCGCCGCGCGGCTGGCTGATGTCGCCGATATACAGGCCGCGCCAGCCGGGTTGCGTGGCGGCGAAGCGCGACAGGTCCTCGATGAAGGTGATGACCTCGGGGTGGCCCCAGTTGCGGTTGCGCGACAGCCGCATCGCCTGCCATGTCGGCCCGGTTTCGGGCAGTTCGGCCCCGCCGGCAAGGCAGCCCTTGGCATAGCTGCCCAGGGGTTCGGCGGGCTGGGCCGTTGCGGTGCGCTTTGCGCCGAACAATTGCTTGGCCGCAGGTTCGGCCTGCGCGGGCAGGGCCAGCGACAGGATCAGGGCGCAGGTGGCGGCAAGGCGGGGCAGCATCAGGCGGCCCTTTCTCCGTTCGGCTTCACCCAGATCAGCAGAACAAGCCCGATGGCGAAAAGGGCGATGACCGGGGAAATGCCGAGCCGCGCCGATCCCGTCATCGTTGTCATCAGCCCGATCAGCGATGGGGCCAGGAAGGCCGTGGCGCGCCCCGACAGGCCGTAAAGCCCGAAATACTCGGTGGGGGAGGCCGGGTCCGAATGGCGCACCATCAGCGACCGGCTGGAGGCCTGGACGACACCGCCCATTCCCCCGATGAAGGCGCCGCAGATAAAGAACACGATGTCGGGAAGGCCCGAGCCGGCGGCAAGGGGGATGCCCCAGAACTGCGTGCGGGACATGCCGACGATGATAAGGCAGACCACCATCAGCACACAGATGGCGACGATGATGACGGGCTTCGGCCCGAACCGGCTGTCGACTTTGCCGCCGAGCCACGAGAAGAGAACTGAGGCGATCAGCGCCACGATGCCGAAGACGCCGATCTGGGTGATCCCCCAGTCGAGCACCAAAGTCGCGTATACTCCGCCAAAGCCGTAAAGCCCGTTCAGCGCGTCGCGGTAGAACATGGACGAGCCCAGATAGGCCGAGAGGCTGAGCCGATGCAGAAGCGACCGGATCAGGTCGCGCAGGCTGCCGATCGCGGCGGAAAAGCTGGTGCCGCCCGCGCCGGGGGTGTCCCGGACCCAGAGAAAATAGGGGATCATGAACACCGCGAACCACAGCGCCGTCAGCGGGCCCACGGCCCGGGTGCCTTCCCGCGCCGCCCCGTCCAGAAGGCCGAAGGCAGGGTCGAGGCCGATGAGCGTCTTGCCGTTGCCCTGCTCGGCGAAGACCAGAAGGAACACGATCAGCGTCACGAACCCGCCGAGATAGCCGAAGGCAAAGCCGGACCCCGAGATTTTCCCGATCTCGTCGTCGGTGCCGAGACTGGGGAGCTGGCTGTTGGTGAAGATCAGCGCGTATTCGGCACCGATGAAGCCGATGCCGAAGGCGACCAGCATCCAGATCATGTTCGATCCGTCCGGCAAGGTGAACCACAGCGCCGCGGACCCCGCGACATAGAGGACCGAGAAGCCGAAGACCCAGGGCACCCGCCGACCCGAACTGTCGGCCAGGGCCCCCAGAAGCGGCGCGCCGAAGCCGATGATGAGGCCGGTGATCGTCAGGCAGGCGGCCCAGACGCTTTGCGCCCGGGCATCGGCGGCCTGTTCGTCCAGCCCGGTGCCCAGATAATATGCAGCGGCGACCGATGCGAAATAGGGGCCGAAGATGAACGTCACCAGAAGCGTATGGTAAGGCTGGCTGGCCCAGTCGAAGAAATACCAGCCCCAGATGCGCCGCTTGACCGGAATGCCGCCGATCCCGGCTGAATGCGCCACGTCTGCCATGAAGACCCCCTGTTTTCGCGCGATGAGACACGGGAAATGTGACATGGGCAAGTTATTCCTGCCCGCTTGCCCTTTGGACGGTCGGGCCTTACGTCTGTCGCAACTGACCGGGAAAGGACGCACATCATGTTGGCCATCTACGGACCGCTGCAGCTGATCCTCGGCGTCGTCTATTTCGTGATGATCGCGCACATCATCATGTCGTGGCTTCTCAACTTCAACGTGCTGAATGCCCGGCAGCCGATCGTCGCTTCGATCTGGAACGGGCTGAACCGCCTGCTTGAACCGATCTATGAGCCGATCCGGCGGGTGCTGCCGGATACGCGGCCGCTCGACCTCGCGCCGCTGGTGGCGCTGATCATCGTGATCTCGCTGCGCGCCTATATCCTGCCGGTCATCTTCGGATTTGCCTGACGGGCCTTGTTCACCGATTCTTAGTATGGGACAGTCTCTGTAAGAGCAGACAAACATCGCCTTACAGGTCTCACCCCCCATGAACGCTGCCGCCACGCTTCTGCGCGACGTCTTCGGATTCGACGCCTTCCGCCCGGGTCAGGAAGAGATCGTCGCGGCGGTGACGGCGGGCGAACCCGTGCTGGCGATCATGCCGACGGGCGGGGGAAAGTCGCTGTGTTTCCAGTTGCCCGCGCTCATGCGCGAGGGCGTGACGGTGGTGATCTCTCCGCTCATCGCGCTGATGCGCGACCAGGTTCGCGCCTTGCAGGAGGCGGGGGTGAGCGCGGGCGCGCTGACATCCGGCAACACGGCGGAAGAGACGGATGCGGTCTGGGCCGCGCTCGATGCCGGGGAGCTGAAGCTTCTCTACATCGCGCCGGAACGGCTGGCGTCTTCCGGCGCGGTGGCGATGCTGCGCCGGATCGGCACCAGCCTCATCGCGGTGGACGAGGCGCATTGCGTCAGCCAATGGGGCCATGACTTCCGCCCCGATTACCTGCGCATCGGGACGGTGCGGCGCGCGCTGGGCGTGCCGCTGGCGGCCTTCACCGCCACGGCCGATGCCGAGACGCAGTCCGAGATCGTGGAAAAGCTGTTCGACGGGCAGGCGCCGCGCAGTTTCCTGCGCGGTTTCGACCGGCCGAACATCCACCTGGCTTTCGTCGCCAAGGATAATCCGCGCCGCCAGATCCTTGACTTCGCCGCCGCACGGCGGGGGCAGTCGGGGATCGTCTATTGCGGCACGCGCGCCAAGACCGAAACGCTGGCGCAGGCGCTGCGTGAGGACGGGCACAATGCCTGTCATTACCACGGCGGGATGGAGGCCGAGGATCGCCGCATCGTCGAGACGCGCTTTTCCCGCGAGGATGGGCTGATCGTGGTGGCCACGATCGCTTTCGGCATGGGCGTGGACAAGCCCGATATCCGCTGGGTCGCCCATGCCGATCTGCCGAAGTCGATCGAGGCCTATTATCAGGAAATCGGCCGCGCGGGGCGCGACGGTGCGCCTGCCGAGACGCTGACCCTTTTCGGGCCCGACGACATCCGCCTGCGCCGGTCGCAGATCGACGAAGGGCTGGCCCCGGCCGAACGGCGCGCGGCGGATCACGCGCGGCTCAACGCGCTTCTGGGTCTGGCCGAGGCGCTGGAGTGCCGCCGCCGGACACTGCTGGGCTATTTCGGCGAAACGGACGTGACCTGCGGCCTGTGCGATCTGTGCGACGCGCCCGCCGATACTTTCGACGGTACGACGGCGGTGCGCATGGCACTGTCGGCGGCGTTGCGCACGGGGGAATCCTTTGGTTCGGGCCACCTGATCGACATCCTGACCGGGACGGTGACCGACAAGGTGCGCGCGCGGCATCACGACGGGCTGCCCACCTTCGGGGTCGGCCGCGACTGGGACCGACGCCAGTGGCAGGCGATCTTCCGGCAGATGATGGGGCGTGATCTGGTGCGCCCCGATCCCGAGCGTCACGGCGCGCTTGTCATGACCGATGCGGCGCTGCCCATCCTGCGGGGCGAGGCGCAGGTCACGTTGCGCCGCGACAGCATCACGGCGGCGGCGCGGCGGCCCGTGGTGCGCGCCATGGTCTCGGATGAGGATGCACCGCTTCTGTCGGCGCTGAAGGCCAAGCGCCGCGCGCTGGCCGAGGCCGCGCGCGTGCCCGCCTATGTCATCTTCCCTGACCGCACGCTGGTCGAGATGGCTGAGAAGCGGCCCCAAAGCCTCGACGAGATGGCGCGCATCAACGGCGTGGGCGCGAAAAAGCTGGAAAGCTACGGCGCGACTTTCCTGTCGGTCATCACCGGCGAGGCGGCGGTGCCCACCCATCCCGCCCGCCGCAAACTGGCCGGTCGCGGGGCGGGCGATGTTTATGACCGCCTTCTTGCCGTGCAGGCCGATCTGGCGCGCGGGCACAGTGGCGCGGACAAGCCGCTGACCTGTTCCGCGTCGCTCCTGGCCCGGGTCGCCGAACTGCGCCCGGTGGACGAAGACGCGCTCGAACGGCTTCTCGGCGACAGGCGCGCGGAACGCTTCGGCGCGGCGTTTCTGGACGTGCTGCGCGCAGCGGGCTAAATCCTCCAGAGACGTTGGACGGAAGGAAAGACGATGCTGGTTGTGATCTCGCCCGCCAAGCGACTGGACTGGGATGCCCGTGATGTGGCGATGACCGCGCCGGATTTCGCGGAAGACGCGATGCGGCTGGCGAAGACGGCGCGCAACCTGACCTTGGGCGATCTGCAGGATCTGATGGACATCAGCCCCGATCTGGCCCGGCTGAACCGCGACCGGTTCCGCGACTTTTCCGATACGCCCGAGGCTGGGGCGCTGCGGCCTGCCGCCTTCGCCTTTGCGGGGGATACCTATCAGGGGCTCGAGGCGGGCAGCCTTGATCCTGACGAACTGGCCTTCGCGCAGGACCATCTGCGCATCCTGTCGGGGCTTTACGGGCTGCTGCGTCCGCTGGACGGGATCCAGCCCTACCGGCTCGAGATGGGCAGCCGCCTGCAGACGCGGCGGGGTGCGACGCTTTACGATTACTGGGGCGACCGGATCGCCCAGGCGCTGAACGCGCAGGGCGGGGAACTGGGCACCGACGTGCTGGTGAACTGCGCGAGCCAGGAATACTTCGGCGCGGTCGATCCCAAGGCGCTGAAGCTGCGCGTCATCACGCCGGTCTTCATGGAGGACAAGCCCAAAGGCCCCAAGATCGTGTCCTTCTTCGCCAAGCGGGCGCGCGGCGCGATGGCGCGGTTCATCGTGACGCGCCGCGTCACCGACCCCGCGGCGCTGGCCGATTTCGACCTGGGCGGATATGTCTACCGGCCCGAATTGTCGGCGGCGGACAAACCCGTCTTCATCCGCCCGGCCGAGGCCGCAGGCGCCGCGGCCTGAGCGCGGGTCACCCGGGCTTTGTGTCGCCCGGTGCCTGAGGCGGGCGGCAGTCTTGCGGACAGGCGGCCAGGATACGCGCGTGGATCGCCTGTTTCTGCAGGGGCTTGGTGAGGTAGTAGTCGAGCCCCGCCTTCAGGATCGCGTCCTGATCGCCGGTCAGGGCATGGGCGGTCAGCGCCACGATGGGCGTGCGCCTGCCGCTGCCCTCTTCGGCGGCACGGATGTGGCGCGTCGCCTCGCGCCCGTCCATCGCGGGCATCGAGATGTCCATGAAGATCAGGTCGGGCGCGAAGTCCGCATGTGCTGCGACAGCTTCGGCCCCGTCATTGGCAAAGCGCAGCTCGATGTCGAGATCCCGCACCATCCCCGAAAAGACAAGCCGGTTGGTGCGATTGTCTTCGGCGGCAAGCACGCGCATGGCCCGGCGGGGGGCTTCCCCGACGGCGGCCGGTGCGGGGGCGTCTGGCGCGGGTGCGACCGTGGGCGGTGCTGCGTCGAGAAGTGCGCGCAATGCCTCGACCCGCGCGGGCAGCGTCAGCACCCGCAGGCGGGACGGATCGGCAAAGCCGGACAGGTCGGGCGCGCGTTGATCCGTCGCCAGCACCACCTGGCAGCCATGGTCGAACAGGGCGGCCTCCATGTGGGGCGGTGCCTCGCCCAGGATGATGAGCGCCGGGGGCAGGTGCAGCGCCGCGCGCACCTCGTCCGCCGTTGCGGCGGTGAGAACCTCGGCACCCATCCGCGCCAGCTGCCCGGCAAGGACCCTGCGCTGCACCGCGCGCGCCTCGACGATCAGGACCCGGCCCGCGCCTGCCGCCTCCGGGGCCGCGGGCCAGTCGCCCGGGACCGGCAAGGTCAGGTCGAAGCCGAAGCATGACCCCTGCCCGGGGTCGGACCGCAGCCAGATCTCGCCCCCCATCAGCCGGATCAACCGCTGCGAGATGGCAAGGCCCAGCCCCGTACCTTCGTAGCGGCGGTTACGGTCGTCATCGACCTGGTTGAATTCGCCGAAGATATGGGCGGTCTTGTCCGGCGGCACGCCGATCCCCGTATCCTCGATCGTGATGCGCAGATCGGCGGTGCCGTCCTGCGCGCCGGGACGGCCCGTGGCGGTGACCAGCACATGGCCTGCATGGGTGAACTTGACCGCGTTGCCGACAAGATTGGTCAGCACCTGTCGCAGGCGGCCCGGATCGCCGGTGAAGGCGCTGGGCAGGCCCGGGTCATAGTCGATCGCCATGGTCAGCCCCTTGTCACGGGCGGCGGGCAAGAGCAGCGTCGCCACGTCGTGAATGCAGCGTTCGAGATCGAAGGGTTCGGGGTGCAGGACCAGACGTTCGGCCTCGATCTTGGAGTAGTCGAGCACGTCGTTGATGATGACCAGAAGCGCCTCGGCCGAGGTCTTGATCGTATCGACATAGAGGCGCTGTTCGTCGCCAAGTTTCGTTTCGGCCAGCAGATCGGCCATGCCGACCACGCCGTTCATCGGCGTCCTGATCTCGTGGCTCATGTTGGCAAGGAAGGCCGACTTGGCGCGGTTCGCGGCCTCGGCCCGCGCGCGGGCGGCCTTCAGGTCGGCTTCGGCGCGGACGCTGTCGGTGATGTTGAGCGCAAGGCTCACCACATCGCCGCCATGGCCGCGCTGGTCAAGCAGGCGGATATACTGGTTGTTCCACAGCCGGATCACCACGGGTTCGGGCACCAGCGACACCCAGCGGTCGGTCATCCGCGCGCGCCAGTCGGCGGGGCCAAGGTCTTCGGTGTTCACGATCCCCTCTTCCGTCAGAAGCTGGAGGATGCGGACATAGCTGATGCCGGGGCCCACCTCCTCCAGATCCTCGAAGACCGAGAGATAGGCGGTATTGGCCCCGATCATGCAGCCGTCGCGGTCGAAGAAGGCGAAACCGTCCTGGATCGACTGGATCGACAGCCAAAGCCGGCGCTCCGCGATCTCGATCGTTTCGTTCGCGACGGTCAGGTCGGACTTCACGCGGGCGTTTTCGTCGCGCACGGTGGCGACTTCAGCCTGGGTCACGCCGATCTGCCGGGTCAGCGCCAGCGCGTGCTGGCCCAGCTTGCGATTCGCGGCATGCAGTTCCGCCTGCTTGAGTTCCAGGAGGCGTTCGGCGGCGAGCCGCGCGCGACGTTCTTCGGCAAGTTTGCTGGCCAGGTTCATTCCACGTGATTCCGGACGGGATACCGGGGCGGACCATGCCGCAGGGTGGTTGATATTGGCTTAAATCGCGCGCGCGGATCGCCCGTGTTGCCAGACAGGCTGCACCCGTGTCACCCTTAGAGAAAATTTCAGACCAAAGGAGTGATCCATGGCCCGCATTTCCGGCGCCTTTGCTGCATGGCTTTTCAGCGCAACGCTCCTCTCGGCGCAGGGTGCCGTCCCCGACAGCCGCTTCGTGGTGACGGGAGATGTGGATTTCTACGGCTCCGACCTCGAGGCGATCTTCGATACCGACCTTCAGACCTGCGCCCGCGCCTGCGCGATCAATCCGGACTGCGCGGGGTTCACCTTCAACAGCCGGTCGAATGCCTGCTTCCCGAAATCGGCGGTCAGTGACCGCACGCCCTATGCCGGGGCGATTTCCGGTCAGCGCGTGGCGACCGATCCCGCGGTTCGGGCCGGGGCCGATGCCCTGGCCGCGCGGCTGGCCTTTGTGGGCGAGGGCGATCTGCGCGATGCCGCCGATCTGACCCGCGACATCGCCTTCGAAAATCCTCTCTCCGGTCAGACGCTGGAGGATGTGCTTGCCGCCGCGCAGGGCAGCCGGGGCGCGGGCGACACCCCGGGCGCGCTGCGCTGGCTGGGCATGGCCGTCGCCATGAGCGACCGCGCCGATCTGTGGAACGAATATGCCTGGACGACGCTGTCGCTGCCGGACCGCGGCTGGCGGGATCAGCAGCGCAACCTGCAGCGCGCGCATCTCGCCGCGCTCAACGGCTATCTGCGGGGGCAGACCGGCGCGATCCGGGCCGGGGCGCTGGCGGCGATGGCCGAAGGGCTCGAACGGCAGGGCCGTCACCGCGACATGATCGCGGCGCTGCGCGTGGCCTATGACGACGCCCCGCGCGAAGATGTGGCCGCCGCGCTGGACCGGGCGGTCGGGCTGTACGGGTTCCGCATTCTGGACACCCGGGTCGAAAGTGACAGCGCGGCGCCGCGCATCTGCGTCGATTTCTCGGAACCTCTCGTGCGGTCGGGCGTCGATTACGAACCCTTCGTGCAGATGGGCGATGCGGCGCTGGCGGTGTCGGTGGATGGATCGACGCTCTGCCTCGACGGGGTGGAGCACGGCGCGCGGTATCGGATGACGTTCCGCGCGGGCCTGCCCGCCGCGTCCGGCGAGGTGCTGTTGCGGGACATCGCGATCACCCAGTATGTGCGCGACCGCAGCCAGCAGGTGCGCTTCCCGGGGCGGACCTATGTCCTGCCGAAGGCCGCCGATGCCGCGATCCCGGTCGACACGGTGAACCTGAGCCGGGTCGAATTGCGCCTGCGCGCGGTGTCCGACCGCAACCTTCTGCGCGCGGTGCAGGACGGCTATTTCGGGCGGCCCCTGTCCAAGTGGGAGGATGACGCCTTTTCCGCTGACATCGCGCGCGAGGTCTGGACCGGCACGGGCGAGGTGCGGATGGAGCTGAACCGCGACGTCACCACCCGCCTGCCGTTGGGCGAGGTTCTGGCGGGCTTGCCCACGGGCATCTATGCGCTGAGCGCCCGCGACCCCAACGGCGACCAATGGACGGGCGCGGGCGCGACGCAGTGGTTCGTGCTGTCGGATCTCGGGCTCACGGCTTTTGCCGGCACCGATGGTCTGCACCTGAACCTGCGCGGCCTGTCGGATGCGGGCCCGCGCGCGGGTGTGACGCTGACGCTGGTGTCGCGCGCGAACGAAGTGCTGGGCACGACGGTGACCGATGCCGAAGGCTGGGCAAGCTTTGCCGCCGGGCTGACGCGCGGGCAGGGGGCCGGCGCGCCCGCGCTGGTGCTGGCCGAGGACGGGACCGACGATCTGGCCTTCCTGACGCTGACCGACCCCGCCTTCGATCTGTCGGATCGCGGCGTCGAAGGGCGCGCGGTGGCGGGGCCGGTCGATGTGTTTCTGACGCCCGATCGCGGCGCTTACCGCGCGGGCGAGGTGATCCATGCCACAGCGCTCACGCGGGATGCGCGGATGCTGGCGGTGGAAGGGCTGCCGCTCGTCGCCACGCTGTCGCGCCCCGACGGGGTGGAACATGCGCGCCTGGTCTCGGACGGCGGTGTCGCGGGCGGGCATGTCTTCGCCTTCGGCCTTGGCGAAACCGTGCCGCGCGGGACATGGACGCTGGCGCTGCGCTCCGATCCCGAAGGGCCGGTGCTGGCCGCCCGGCAGGTGCTGGTCGAGGATTTCCTGCCTGAACGCATCGACTTCACGCTGAGCCTGCCCGACGCGCCGCTGCGCCCGGGGGACGAGCCGCCGCTGAGCATCGAGGCGCGCTATCTCTTCGGGGCGCCGGGGGCGGGGCTGGTCGTCGAGGGCGATGTCTTCCTGCGCGGGACCCGCGAACTTGCCGACTGGCCGGGATACCGCTTTGGCCGCCATGACGACGTGCCGCGCACGCGCAACAGCTATTTCTCGGGCGGGCCGACCGATGGCAACGGCCGCGCCGTCGCCCGCATCGAAATCCCCGAGATCGAGGCGCCGGGCGTGCCGCTGACCGCGACCGTGGTGGCGCGCATCGCCGAAGGGTCGGGCCGTCCGGTGGAACGGCGGCTGAGCCTGCCGGTGCAGCCGTCCGGGCCGGTGATCGGTATCCGCGCGCTCTTCGAAGACGTGGTGCCGGAAGGAGCGGAGGCGTCGTTCCAGGTCGTGGCGCTGAACCCCGATCTGAGCGCGAAGCCGATGCCGCTGCGCTGGACGCTGAACCGGGTCGAGACGCGCTATCAGTGGTTCCAGCTTTACGGGTCCTGGGATTGGGAGGCGGTCACCCGCCGCACCCGCGTCGCCACGGGCGAGGTCGCCTTCGACGGCAGCCCGCTGCGGATCGACACGCCGGTCGACTGGGGACGGTACGAGCTGATCGTCGAAGGTCTGGGCGGCGAACCCGTCTCAGCCTCGCAGGATTTCCACGCGGGCTGGTTCGCGCCCGCCGACAGTTCCGACACGCCCGACACGCTGGAGCTCTCGCTCGATCAGCCGGGTTATGCGCCGGGCGACACGGCGCGGCTGCGCATCGTGCCGCGCTATGCGGGCACGGCGCTGATCACGGTGCTGTCGTCCGAGGTCATCGCCCGGCAGGTCGTCGAGGTGACCGAGGGCGAGAACCTGATCCCGATCGATGTGACCGAGGCCTGGGGTGCGGGTGCCTATGTCACGGCCAGCGTGATCCGGCCCATGAACGTGGCGGCAGGCCAGAACCCGGCGCGGTCGCTGGGTCTGGCCTATGCGGCGGTGAGCCCCGGCGACCGGCAGCTTGCCGTCACGCTCGACGCGCCCGAAGTGATCCAGCCCCGCACGACCCAGCGCGTGGGCCTGAAGGTCGATGGCGCGACGGCGGGCGATCCGGTGTGGGTGACGCTGGCGGCGGTCGATCTGGGCATCCTGAACCTCACGGGGTTCGAGGCACCCGACCCGTCGGCGCATTACTTCGGCCAGCGGCGGCTTGGGGTCGAGTTGCGCGATCTCTATGGCCGCCTCATCGACGGGATGAATGGCGCAGCCGGTGTGGTGCGCTCGGGCGGCGACGGCAATGCGGGTCTGCGGATGAAGACCCCGCCGCCGACCGAAAAGCTGGTGGCGCAGTTCACCGGCCCCGTCCGGGTGGGCGCGGACGGCACGGCCTGGGTCAATCTCGACATCCCGGCCTTCAACGGCACAGTGCGCCTGATGGCCGTGGCCTGGAGCCCCCGCGCCGTGGGGCAGGCCAGCCGCGACATGATCGTGCGCGATCCGGTGGTGGCGCAGGTCAGCCTGCCGCGCTTCCTTGCCCCCGGCGACACGTCGCGCATGCGGATCGAGCTGATCCATGCCGAAGGCCCCGCAGGCGCGGTGCAGATCTCCATCGACGCGCCCGATGCAGTCACGCTCTCGGCCCGCGTGGCCGAAACCGTGCTGACCGAACAGGGTCGGCAGACCATCGATCTCAGCCTGTCTTCGGATGTCATCGGCGACCACGGGCTGCGGCTGTCGCTGACCACACCGGGGGGCGCGGTGCTGACCCGCGACTATGTCCTGCCGGTGCGCGCCAATGACCCGGAAATCGCGGTCACGCGCCGCTTCTCGCTGGGCGCGTGGGAAACCTTCACGCTGGATACGGCGGTCTTCGCCGACATGCGGCCCGGCACGGGATCGACGCTTGTCTCGGCGGGCCCGCTCGCGCGGTTCGATGCGCCGGGGCTGCTGACGCTTCTCAACCGCTATCCCTATGGCTGCACCGAACAGGTGACGTCGCAGGCGATGCCGCTGCTTTACCTCAGTTCCGTGGCAGAGGC
>CAZNMV010000037.1:13811-15175 GCA_964573835.1 uncultured Aestuariivita sp.
CGGGGGCGAGGATATCGCCTACGCCCTTCTCGTGCTGGCGCGCGAGGGGGCGGCGTCGATGGGCGATCTGCGCTATTACGCGGATGAACGCGGCACCGCCTTCGGCAGCCCGCTGGCCGCCGCGCAGATCGGCGCGGCGCTGGCCGCCTATGGCGATCAATTGCGCGCCGACCGGATGTTCGCGCAGGCGCAAAGACAGCTCGATGCGCTGCAGGGCGACGGGATGCCGGTCTGGCGGGCCGATTACGGCACGCGCCTGCGCGATGCGGCGGGCGTGCTGACGCTGGCCGCCGAGGCGGGCAGTCAGGCGGTCGATCGTGACGCGCTGACGACCCGCGTTGCGCTGACCGACACAAGGCGGTCGACGCAGGAGGCGGCCTGGTCGCTTCTGGCCGCCCATGCGCTGATCGCGTCGCCGGGGGCACAGGGGCTGGCCGTGAACGGTGCGGCCGTCGACGGGCCCTTCGTGCGGCTGGTCGAGGACCGCATGATCGAAGGTCTGGCCATCACAACGACGGGCGAGACGACCGATCTGACGCTGACCACCATCGGCGTGCCGGTCATCGCGCCACCTGCGGGCGGCACCGGCTACGCCATCCGGCGCGAACACTTCACGCTTGACGGCGAACGGCTGGACGCCGCCGCGCTGCAGGTCGGGCAGCGGTTCGTCACGGTCCTGACGGTCGATCCCGCCAGTGATCTGGGCGCGCGGCTGATGGTGGACGATCCGCTGCCCGCAGGCGTCGAGATCGACAACCCCAGCCTGCTGCGGTCGGGGGATGTGCGCGCGCTTGACTGGCTGACGCTGTCCGAGGCGCGGCATGCCGAGTTCCGGTCCGACCGGTTCCTGGCCGCCGTCGATCTGCAGGGACGTGATCGGGTGACGCTGGCCTATGTCGCCCGCGCGGTCAGCCCGGGCGCCTATCACCACCCCGCCGCGTCGGTCGAGGACATGTACCGCCCGACCCAGCGCGCGCGCACCGATACGGGCTGGGTGACCATCGCGGAATGAGACGCGCGGGCCTTGCCCTGATCCTTGCCGGTGGCCTTCTGGCCGCCGGTGCGGGTGTACGCGATGCGGTGTCGGACTGGATCGACCGGACCGACCTGCCGCCGGTGCTGGCCGAGACCTCGGTCGAGGTTCTGGCGCGCGACGGCACGCTGCTGCGCGCCTTTCCGGTCGAGAACGGGCGCTGGCGGCTGGCGCTGTCGCTGGCCGGGACGGACCCCGCCTTTGTCGACATGCTGATCGCCTATGAAGACCGGCGTTTCCGGTCGCATGGCGGGGTCGATGCCCGGGCGATGCTGCGCGCGGCGGCTCAGGCCGCGTGGAACGGGCGCGTCGTGTCGGGGGGATCGACGCT
>CAZNMV010000038.1:0-14844 GCA_964573835.1 uncultured Aestuariivita sp.
CCCCCCCCCCCCCCCCCCCCCCCCCCCCCCCCCCCCCCCCCCCCCCCCCCCCCGGTCGCACCGGCGTCAGCCGGTGCGAAACCTCTCAATAGGCCTTGCCGCGCGCGGACACGGGCCAGACCACCTCGACCACGCCGCCGCGCACGCCGACATACCAGTCATGCACGTTGCAGGTCGGGTCGCAGTGCCCGGGCACCAGCTTCAGCTTGTCGTTGACCTTGAGCACGCCGTCCGTGTCCTCGACCACGCCATGCTCGTCCGAGCATTTGACGTATGTCACATCCGTCCGTCCGAAGATCACCGGCAGGCCGCTGTCCACCGACTGCGCCTTGAGGCCCGCATCGACGATGGCCTTGCCGGGCTTGGCGTGGCTCATCACGCTGGTCAGGATGAAGAGCGCATTCTCCCATTCGCCCTGATCGATGCGGTTCCCGTCCTTGTCGAGAATGCGGCCGTAATCCGCATCCATGAACGCGTAGGACCCGCACTGAAGCTCGTTATACACGCCGCTCGTCGATTCGAAGTAATACGACCCCGTGCCGCCGCCGCCGACGATGTCACACTCCAGCCCCTCGGCCTTCAGCGTATCGACCGCGTCCTTCACCATCGCCACGGCAATGGCGATCTTGGCCTTGCGGTCGTCATAGCTGTCCATGTGCTGCATCGCGCCCTGATAGGCCTGCAGCCCCGCGAATTTCAGCCCCGGTGCGGCGTCAATGGCCTTGGCGATGTCCACGACGGCAGGTGTCGTCGTCACCCCGCAGCGCCCCGCGCCGCAGTCGATTTCCACAAGGCATTCGATCTGCGTGCCGTGCCGGACGGCCGCCGCCGACAGATCGGCCACGTTCGCGATGTCATCCACACAGCAGATCGTGCGCGCGCCCAGCTTCGGCATCCGCGCCAGCCGGTCGATCTTGGCCGGGTCGCGCACCTGGTTCGACACCAGCACGTCCTTGATGCCGCCGCGGGCAAAGACCTCGGCCTCGCTCACCTTCTGGCAGCAGACACCGACCGACCCGCCCAAGGATTCCTGCAGCTTGGCCACATCGACCGACTTGTGCATCTTGCCATGCACGCGGTGGCGCATCCCATGCGCCTTGGCATAGTCGCCCATCTTCTTGATGTTGCGCTCCAGCGCGTCGAGGTCGAGCACCAGGCAGGGCGTCTGGATATCGGCCTCGGCCATGCCGGGCTTGGCCGGGATGTCATAGCCCACTTCGTAATCGTCGAATTGCGTCATGTCTTTCATCGTCTCGCTCCCTTGTTCGGGTTGCCGGGCTGAAGCCCGGCCTACGGAAATCGGTTCGTGGTGGCGCGGTAGGGCGGGCTTCAGCCCGCCATCCACGGCAATTTGTCCAGATCGACGTTGCCGCCGGTGATGATCACGCCCACGCGCTTGCCCACAAAGGCCTCGCGGTTCTTCAGGATCACCGCCAGCGGAACGGCACAGCTGGGTTCCATCACGATCTTCATGCGTGCCCAGGTCAGCTTCATCGCGTCGATGATCTCGTCCTCGGTGGCGGTCAGGATGTCGCTGACATGGGATTTCACGAAATGCCAGGTCAGCTCCTTCAGCGGCACCTTCAGCCCGTCGGCGATGGTCACCGGCGCGTCATCGGCAATGATGTGCCCGGCCTTGAAGCTGCGATAGGCGTCATCGGCCTGTTCGGGTTCTGCCGCGATGATCCGCGTCTGCGGCGCGATATGCGACAAGGTCAGGCAGGTGCCCGAGATCATGCCGCCGCCGCCGATGGGGGCCACCATGACATCGACGCCGCCGGTCTGCTCCATGAACTCGCGCGAACACGTGCCCTGTCCCGCGATCACGCGCGGGTCGTTATAGGGGTGGACGAATTCTGCCCCGGTCCGCGCCTGCACCTCGGCGAAGACCGCCTCGCGCGAAGACGTCGAGGGTTCGCATTCCGTGATGATCCCGCCATACCCACGCACGGCGGCCTTCTTCGCCTCGGGCGCGGTGCGCGGCATCACCACATGGCAGGGAATGCCCCGCCGCCCCGCCGCATAGGACAGCGACAGCGCGTGATTGCCGCTCGAATGCGTGGCGACACCGCGCGCCGCGTCTGCATCCGACAGCCCGAAGACCGCGTTCGAGGCACCCCGCACCTTGAAGGCGCCGGCCTTCTGGAAGTTCTCGCACTTGAAGAACAGCTCGGCCCCCGTCAGTTCGTTCAGAAAGGACGAGGTCAGGACCGGCGTGCGGTGGATATGCGGTGCGATCCGTTCATGCGCCGCCAGCACGTCGTCATAGGTGGGGATGTACATCCCGGCCATGTCCTTCATCACGCGGCCGCCTTCTGCACCTGCGCGGGCGACGCGCGGTAGAAGTCCTGCGCCGCCGCCACGCCCGAGCCGAGCGTCACCGGAAGCCCCATATCGGCCATCGCCATTTCCGCCGTCGCGATCCCGGCCAGCGCCAGCACGTCGGTCAGCATGCCCAGATGGCCGATGCGGAACACCTTGCCCGCAACCTCGCCCAGGCCCACGCCGAAGGCGACGCCATAGGTCTCGGCGGCGTGCGCCACCATCTTCGTCGCGTCAAAGCCCGCAGGCGTGCGGATCGCGGTCACCGTGTCGGAATACCATTCGGGCCGGTTGGCGCAAGGCGTCATGCCCCAGCCCGCGACAGCGGCGCGGACGCCGCCCGCGATGCGCGCATGCCGCGCGAAGACATTGTCGAGCCCTTCGTCCAGCAGCATCTGCGTGGTGAACTTCAACCCGTTCAGAAGGCCCACCGACGGAGTATAGGGATAGCCGTTCTTCGCATTCGCATTGGCCATGTCGCGCAGGTCGAAGAAGCCGCGCGGCAGGCGGGCGATGTCCGCCGCCGCCATGGCGCGGTCGCTGACGGCCAGGATGGCAAGGCCCGCAGGCAGCATGAAGCCCTTCTGCGACCCTGTCACCGCGATGTCGACGCCCCAGTCGTCGAAGCGGAAGTCGATCGAGGCAACCGAACTCACCCCGTCCACGAAGTAGAGCGCAGGATGACCCGCTGCCCGGATCGCCGCGCCGATGGCGGCGACATCCGATGCGACGCCGGTCGCGGTTTCGTTATGGGTCGCCAGAACCGCCTTGATGCGGTGGCCGGTATCGGCGGCGAGCGCCGCGCCATAGGCCTCGGCGGAGAGACCGTCGCCCCAGGCGGTCTCGATCACTTCGACCCGCAGGCCGAGCTTCTGGCACATCTCGATCCAGCGATGCGAGAACATGCCGTTGCGCGCCGCCAGAACCGTGTCGCCGGGCGACAGCGTGTTCGACAGCGCCGCTTCCCACCCGCCGGTGCCCGAGGCGGGGAAGACGATGACATGGGCGCTTTCACTTTTCATCACCCGGCGCACACCATCCAGCGCGGGCTGCAGGATGTCGGCGAACAGCGACGACCGGTGGTCGATCGTGGGCATGTCGCAGGCCCGCCGCACCGCTTCGGGAATGTTCGTCGGGCCGGGAATGAACACGGGGTTCTGGAAACTCATGGCGCTGTCCTCCTTGGGGATGGCGTGCACCATAGCGCCGCACTCCCATGAAGGATATTTTTTTGAAAACATTTTTCATAAACGGATTTTCCGGGATATATCAAGCCTTGTCAGTGGCTTGTAATTTTTCATAGGATGAAAAAACATTTCAAGGGACAGAATCATCCGCATGACACAAGCCTTCGATACCGGCCCGGGTGGCCGCCGCGCGCGGGGCCGACCCCGTGACTGGGCCGAAAAGGCCGACCAGACCACGATCAAGGCGCTCGACCGCGCGATGGAGGTGTTCGAACATCTGTCGACCACGCCCGGTTCGTCGCTCTCCGCACTTGCCGCCGATCTCGACCAGTCGCCCGCCACGGTCTACCGCATCCTGATGACCCTGCAGGCGCGCGGGCTGGTCGAATTCGACCCCGCCGATCAAACCTGGCAGATCGGTGCGCGGGCCTTCATCATCGGGGCGCGCTACCTGCGCCGCACATCGCTTGTCGAACGCGCCCGCCCGATCATGCGTGCGCTCATGCGGGTGACCGGCGAAACCGCGAACCTCGGCGTGCGGCGCGGCGGACAGGTCCTGTTCCTGAGCCAGGTGGAAACCCATGAAAGCATCCGCGCCTTCTTTCCGCCGGGCACGCTGTCGCCGCTCCACGCCTCGGGGATCGGCAAGGCCCTTCTGGCCGAGATGACCGAAGCCCAGCTTGCCGATGTCCTGAGCGATGCGCCGCTCGAACGCTTCACGGAATTCACCTGCGCCACGCCCGATGCCGTGCGCGCCGAGGTCGCGGCGACCCGCGCCCGGGGCTATGCCTTCGACGCCGAGGAAAAGACGCTGGGCATGCGCTGCATCGCCGCCGCCGTCTTCGACCACACGGGCGAGGCGGTCGCGGGCATCTCGGTCTCGGGTCCGGTCAGCCGGGTCGCCGACGACCAGATCGCGCGGCTGAGCGCGTCGGTGATGGATGCGGCGCGCGCGCTGTCGGTGGCGCTGGGCGCCTCAGCGCGGTGACAGCGGCATGTGGCGGTTGACGTCCTTGTAGAGCAGATACCGGAACGGCCCCGGCCCGCCGGCATAGCAGGCCTGCGGGCAGAAGGCGCGCAGCCACATGTAGTCACCCGCCTCGACCTCGACCCAGTCCTGATTCAGGCGGTAGACCGCCTTGCCCTGCAGCACGTAAAGTCCGTGCTCCATCACATGCGTTTCGGCAAAGGGGATAACGCCGCCCGGCAGCAGCGTGACGATGTTCACATGCATGTCATGGCGCAGATCGTCGGGGTCGGCGAAACGCGTCGTGGCCCAGCGGCCATCAGTCCCGGGCATGGCGATGGGCGCGACGTCCTGATCACGGGTGATGATCGGATCGGGGCGGTCCAACCCTTCGACCGCCTGATACGCCTTGCGGATCCAGTGGAACCGCAGCGGGGTCGGCCCCGGATTGCGCAGGCTCCACGCCGCGCCCGGCGGGATATAGGCGTATCCGCCGGCGCCAAGATCATGCGCCGCGCCGTCAAGCACCAGCCGCGCCGCGCCGTCCACCACGAAGATCACGCCCTGTGCGCTGGCATCATCCTCGGGCCGGTCCGATCCGCCGCCGGGGCCCACCTCCATGATGTAATGCGAGAAGGTCTCGGAAAAGCCGGTCATCGGCCGCGCCAGAACCCAGAGCCGCGTGTCGTCCCAGAAGGGCAGGAGGCTGGTCACGATGTCCTGCATCGTGCCCTTGGGGATCACGGCATAGGCGGTGGTGAACATCGCCCGGTCGGTCAGAAGCTGGTCCTGTCCGGGGTGGCCGCCCTTTGGGGCGTAATAGACGGGGGGCATGACGGCACCTTCTGCAAGCGGTCCTGCGGGCACTATGCGGCCGGGTCCGCCGCGCGGCCACAAGCTGTGCTGCGACAGGTCCTTTCGCGAAAAGGCGAAAATGGTCTTGTGTCAGATCCGCAGGAAGGGCTGCGCGATGCGCGGCAGGATCGACTTGAACTTCAGCGGCGCGTCGGTGACGGCAAGGCAGATGCAGTCCTCGCCGATATCGGCGATGGGCGTATGGGCCAGATCGGCGGTCGCCACCTCCACATCGCCGCGGGCGAAGCGTTCGCCCGAATCGATGAAGGCACCCTGCAGCACCATGGTCATTTCCAGCCCGCCATGGCCGTGATCGGGCATCGCCGCGCCCGCGGGAATAAGCAGAAGCCGCGCCGCGGCGTCCTTCGACGTGGGCAGGATCGCCTGCTTCACGCCCATGCCCACCGGACGCCACTGGACCTTGTCGAGATCGCCGCCGACGTAATCCTGCAGTGGCGCGGGCAGCACGCCCGCACGGCGCGCAGTGCGCGGCAAATCCACCGGAGCCCCGCCCGCGATCAGCGCCAATGTGGCCGACAGTGCGCCGTCCGACATCTCCATGCAGTCGCCGTCGGTGTCGAGCACCGCGCCGCCCACCGCGTCGAAGGCTTCAAGCCGCGCGCGGCAATCGTCGCAGAGCGACACATGCGTCGCGACCATCAGGTTGAACGCCTCCGGCAGGGTGCCCGCCGAATAGCCCATCAGGATATCGTCCGTCAGGTGATGTTTGATCGTCATCACTCTACCTCATTTCGTGGCGCAACCGTTCCAGCGCCAATCTGATCCGCGATTTGATCGTGCCAAGGGGCAAACCTGTTTCCGCCGCGATTTCGCTGTGGCTCAGGTCGCCGAAATAGGCGCGCTCAATCAGTTCTCTCTGTGCGTCCGGCAGCTCGGCAAGCGCGCGGCGCAGTTGTTCACTCTCCTGTTGCAGGGCCAGCGCGTCGTCCTGCGCGGGCTCGGCTTCCGGGCCCCAGGGAAGATCCTGGGGTTCCGGGCGTCTCTGCTTGCGCAAGATGTCGATCTTGCGGTTCCGGGCGATGGTGAAGACCCATGTCGCCACCGAAGCCCGCGCGGGATCGAACAGATGCGCCTTGTGCCACAAGGTGGCCATCACGTCCTGCGCGCATTCCTCGGCCAGCGTCGCGTCGGCGCCCGACTTCATCAAAAAGCCCTTCACCCGCGGGGCGAAGTGCCGGAAC
Source organism: uncultured Aestuariivita sp. (assembly GCA_964573835.1). Lineage (GTDB taxonomy): Bacteria > Pseudomonadota > Alphaproteobacteria > Rhodobacterales > Rhodobacteraceae > JAGYKE01. The sequence goes on from CAZNMV010000038.1 coordinate 6,534, forward strand.
AGTTCGGCGAAGGCCGCCCTGTCCTGATGGTCGCGCACACGTTCCACCTGCGATACCCAGTCGGGGCGTGCGTTATCCTGTCTGCCGTTCACCAAAGCCTGGCCCCAAGTGGAAAGCGGCCCCAACGAAGGACCGCGCCCTTCGATTAAGTCCTTCCCCGAGGCAGGATCAACCGTGATCAACATGCAAGTGCTACGGCGCAACAGCGCAACCGGATCACATCGGCGCGCGGAAATCTTTTGCATCCGATTGCATCCCGGTCGCGTAGGACTCAAAGACGACCGGGACATCTGCAATCAGGGGACTCCACGTAATGCCATTTGAAACAGGTGCCGGCGCACCCAGGAACATCGCGGTCATCGGGGCTGGCATCTCGGGCATGGGCGCGGCGCACATGCTGGCCGACGGCAACCGCGTCACGCTTTTCGAATCCGAAAAGCGTCTGGGCGGTCATGCACGCACCATCATGGCGGGCAAGCGGGGCGACCAGCCGGTCGATACCGGGTTCATCGTCTTCAACTATGCCAACTATCCCCATCTCGCCCGGCTCTTCGCCGAACTCGACGTGCCGGTGACCAAAAGCAACATGAGCTTTGCCGCCTCGATCCGCGGCGGCGCGCTGGAATACGGGCTGCATTCGGTCGATTCGCTCTTTGCGCAGCGGTCGAACCTGCTGCGCCCGGGCTTCCTGCGGATGGTCCGCGACATCCTGCGCTTCAACGCCCGCGCGCTTGCAACCTCGCGCGCCAATCCCGACATGACGATCGGCGCCTTCCTCGATCTTATGGGCATGGGGCGCTGGTTCCGCGCCTATTACCTCGCCCCCTTCTCAGGTGCGATCTGGTCGACGCCAACGGAAAAGATCATGGATTTCCCCGCCTATGCCATGATGCAGTTCTTCGAAAACCACGCGCTCCTCAGCCACAAGGGTCAGCACCAGTGGTACACCGTGCAGGGCGGGTCCTGGGAATATGTCCGCCGGATCGAGACGTCGATGCGCGCCAAGGGTGTCGACCTGCGTCTGGGCAGCCCGGTCGAGGCGGTGCGCCGCACCGTGACCGGCGTCGAGATCCGCGCCTGGGGCGGTGAATGGGAGGCCTTCGACGATGTCGTCTTCGCCACCCATTCCGACGATTCGCTGCGCCTGCTGGCCGATGCCACCCCGCGCGAGGCGCAGGCGCTGGGCGCCATCGCCTATCAGCCCAACGACATCATCCTGCACCGCGACGAAAGCCTGATGCCCAAACGCCGCAAGGTCTGGGCCAGCTGGAACTATACCGAGGAAACAGGCCCCCGGTCGGACCGGATCGACCTGACCTACTGGATGAATTCGCTCCAGCCGATCCCGCAGGACGATCCGCATTTCGTGACGCTGAACACCCGCCGCTCCATCCGCGAAGACATGATCTACGATCAGGTCACCCTGCGCCACCCGGTCTATGACCTCGGCGCGCTGGCCGCGCAGGACGAGGTGCGCCGCTTCAACGGCACCAGCCGCACCTGGTTCTGCGGCGCCTGGATGCGCAACGGGTTCCACGAAGACGGGCTGGCCAGCGCCGTCGACGTGGTCGAGGCGATCCGCCGGTCCGCGATCCTCCAGGCGGCGGCGGCATGACGGCGGCGATCCATCATCTGGAAGGCCAGACCTGGCATGGCCGCAAGGGCGCGGTATCGAACGCGTTCCGCTATTCCATCGACTACGTGATGCTTGATGCCGAAGCCCCGGCACCCGATGCGCCGCGCCTGTTCCGGCGCAACGCGCGGGGCCTCTGCGCGCTGCACGACACCGACCATGGCGGCGCTCCGGGGCAGGGCCGCGGTGCCGAATGGGTGCGCGAGGTGCTGGGCGAATACCAGTTGCCGCAGCCCGCGCGCATCTTCCTGCTGGCGCAGCCGCGCTTCTGGAACCATGTCTTCAATCCGGTCAGCTTCTGGATCTGCGAAGATGACAGGGGTGCGATCCGCACCATTCTGGCCGAGGTGACGAACACCTTCGGGGAACGCCACACCTATCTCTGCCACCATCCCGACAACCGCTCCATCGGCCCCAGCGACCGGCTGACCGCGAAGAAGATTTTCTATGTCTCGCCCTTCCAGCCGATCTCGGGGGGCTATGAATTCCGCTTCGACATCCGCGACGACCGGATCGGCATCTGGATCGACTATTCCGAAGGCCGCGATGGCGGGCTGATCGCGACGCTGACGGGCCGCCGCGCGCCGATCACCAACCGGTCGATCCTGCGCGCGATGCTGCGCCGCCCGATGGGATCGCGCCGGGTGCTGGCGCTGATCCACTGGCAGGCCATCAAGCTCTGGTGGAAGGGTGTTCTCTACCGCGTGCGTCCGACCCCGCCGGCGGACGAGGTGTCGCGGGGATGACCATGGCGGCAACCCAGGACAATGTGCGCGGCCTTCCGGCCTATGCGCTCTTTGCCGCGCTGCTCGCGGCGGCGGGGTTGCCCATCTACATCCATGCGCCGAAGTTCTATGTCGACGAATACGGGGTGAGCCTGGCCGCGCTGGGCGCGGTGCTCTTCGGGCTGCGGCTTCTCGACGTGGTGCAGGACCCGGCACTGGGACGCCTGTCTCAGACGCTGCGCCATCACCGGGCTGCGGCGGTCGCGGTCGGTGTCGCGGTCATGGCGGCGGGCATGCTGGGGCTGTTCGCCGTGGTCCCGCCGGTGGCGCCGCTCATCTGGTTCGGGGCGATGCTGACGCTGGTCTTTTCGGCCTTCAGCTTTCTGACGATCACCTTCTATGCGCAGGGCGTGCAGAAGGCAGGCGATCTGGGCGATGCCGGTCACCTGCGGCTGGCCCGCTGGCGCGAGACCGGCGCGCTTCTGGGTGTCTGCGTGGCCTCCATTGCGCCGGTGGCGCTGATCGCGGCGACCGATGCGCCCTTTGCGGGCTTCGCACTGGGCTTCGCGCTGGTGGCGGTGCTGGCGGCGGCGGCGATGCGGCGGGAATGGGCGGCGGGGCCGGTCGCGATGGACGCAGGCTTTGCCGTCGTGCTGCGCGACCCGCTGGCGCGGCGGCTGCTGCTGATCGCGCTGATCAACGCGGCCCCGGTCGCAGTGAGTTCCACATTGTTTTTGTTCTTCGTCGAAAGCCGTCTGCTGGCCCCGGGGTTCGAGGCGCCGCTTCTGCTGGCCTTCTTCCTGTCGGCGGCCCTGGCCGCGCCGGTCTGGAGCAGGCTTGCCGAAGGCTACGGCGCAAAGCCCGTGCTGATCGGCGCCATGGGGCTGTCCATCGCCGCCTTCGGCTGGGCGCTGGCACTCGGCCCCGGCGACTGGCTGCCCTTCGCGGTGATCTGCGTGCTGTCGGGCGCGGCGCTGGGGGCGGACCTGACGCTTCTGCCCGCGATCTTCGCGCGCCGCATGGCCACCATAGCCCCCGCCGCGGCGGAAGGCTTCGGTCTGTGGTCCTTCGTGTCGAAGTTCACGCTGGCCTTCGCCGCCGTGGCGCTTCTGCCCGCGCTGCAGGCGGCGGGCTTCCGGGGCGGCGCGGAGAACCCCGAAGACGCGCTCTGGCTTCTGGGCCTGCTGTATGCGGGCGTGCCCTGCGCGCTCAAGGTGCTGGCGATCGCGCTGCTGGCCGCCACCCCCATCGAGGAGACGTAAGATGGATACCCTTCTGCTGGTCGCGGCGGGGGCCGTGCTGATCCTTGCGGTTCAGGCCGTCATCCGCCGGTTCTGGTCCTTCAAGGCGCAGGTTCCGTCGGATTACGTCGCAGGCCAGCCCCAGTTTGACCTGCGCCGCCACCTGAACGGCCCGATCCTGTGTGAAGGCGTGATCTACGGGCCGCTGGGCCGCGTGACGTCGCGCTTCGTCGGTGAATTCGACGCGCAATGGGACGGCAACAGCGGCGTGATGAAGGAACGCTTCACCTACGACAACGGATCGGTCCAGGACCGCGAATGGCACCTGCGGCTGGGCAATGACGGGTCGATCAAGGCCACCGCGCCCGACGTGGTGGGCACCGGCACCGGCACGCAGATGGGATCGGCGGTGCAGCTCAACTACCGCATCCGCCTGCCCGAAAGCGCGGGGGGCCATGTGCTCGATACCGTCGACTGGATGTATCTCGCGCCCAACGGGAACATCGTGAACCGCAGCCAGTTCCGCAAGTTCGGCATTCAGGTGGCCGAGCTTGTCGCCACCATGCGACCGGCCGGAACGCTGGAGAAGGACGCCGCATGAAGACCTGGACCGGCAAACGCTACTGGATCGTCGGCGCGAGCGAGGGGCTGGGCGAGGCACTGGCCCGCAAGATGAGCAGCGCGGGCGCGCACCTGATCCTGTCGGCCCGGAACGAGACGAAGCTGAACGAGCTTGCCGCGTCGCTGCCGGGGCAGGCGAGCGTGGTGCCCATGGATATCGCCGACAGCGCCAGCGTCGCCGCCGCCGCCGCGCGGGCGGGCGAGGTGGACGGGATCGTGCTGCTTGCCGGGGTCTACTGGCCCATGCCCGCGACCGACTGGAATGCCGACCATGCCGTCGCCATGGCCGACGTCAACTTCACCGGGTTCCTGCGGGTGCTGGGCCATGTCGTGCCTGCCATGGTGGCGCGTGACGCAGGCCATATCGTGATCACCGGGTCGCTCTCGGGCTTCCGGGGCCTGCCCGGCGCCATCGGCTATGGCGCGTCCAAGGCGGCGGTCATGTCGCTGGCCGAAAGCATGCATGCCGATCTGCGCCGCACCGGGGTCGAGGTGCAGCTGGCCAACCCCGGCTTCATCCGCACCCGTCTGACCGAGAAGAACGACTTCACCATGCCCTTCATCATGGAACCCGACGCCGCCGCGCAGGCGATGTTCGACCACATGAATTCGGGGCTCTTCAAGCGCAACTTCCCCACCGTCTTTTCCTGGGTCTTCCGGCTGAGCCAGTTCATGCCGGACTGGATGTACTACCGCCTCTTTGCGTGAGATCAAGGACGCCGCCCGGGCCAAGCGTCAGGCTGCCCAGACGGTTGCCTTGCGCGAAAGGGGAGAGACATGCAGACACTGGCCGTGAGTGACGTGGCCCAGGTTGTCCTGATGAGCCGCGAACTGGACCGGGCCGAGCCCGAACTGCGCGCCTTCATCGAGGGAATGAATGAGGATGAACAGGCCGAACTCGTCGCGCTGATGTGGGTCGGGCGGGGCAGTTTCGAACCCGAGGATTTCGGCGAAGCGGTGCTGACCGTGCTGGCCGAGGCGACGACGCCCTGCGCGGATTACCTTCTGGGTTCGCCCCATCTGGCCGAGCATCTGGAAAACGGCCTTGACGCGCTGGGGTATTCCGCGCTCGACGAGGAAGACGATCTCATGTGAGGGGCGTTGCGGGGGGCTCTGCCCCCGTCGCCCTCCGGGCGACTCCCCCGGGATATTTTGAAACCCGAAGAAGCAGGGGGCCTCAGCGCAGGCGGGCCATGTGGTCGCGGAACGTGGCGGCGGCGCGGCCCCAGACGCCCGCATCGGGTGCGTCGAGCGTGAGGAGCGCGGGCAGCAGCTGCGCCGCGAAATCCTCCGAGCTTTCCAGAGGCAGGAGCGAGGGCAGGTTGTCGATCGCGGTCACGTCGAGGGGCGGCGCATCGTGGACGCGGCGCGCGGGCGCGTCCCATGTGGTGATCCGGTCGTTGACGCGGATGGGCGAGAAATCGCTGTCGGGATCGCAGGCGATATCGCCGATGACGCTCAGCCGCCGTGGCCGCGCGCCTGCGTCGCGGGGCACGAAGACGGGCGTGCCGGGCCGCGCGAGGATGCAGTTGAGAAAGATGTCATGGCCCAGCACCTGCGGGAAGGGGCCGCCAGAGGCAGTCTCGGCCATGTCCCAGCGGGTGACGGGCACGCCCATCGCGGTGCAGAGATCGGCAGCACCCGTGCCCACGCGCCCCAGCGCCCCGATGATGAGCGCGGTGGGCCGGTGCGTGCCGGTGGCGAGCAACCGCGTCTGCAGGTCGGCCAGCAGGTGGGTCGAGCTGTCCGCGCCGGAGAGCGGCGGGCAAGGGCGGTTCTGGCGCTGCGCCGCCCAGGCCTGCAGCGCCACCGCCGCGCCGGCATAGCCCGCCCAATAGCCGAAGGCGGCGATGCGGCGGCCGGTGTCATCGACGAGGTATTCCAGATCGTAAAGCGTGCCGCCGCCTGCGCGGAAGCGGCGCAGAAGGACCTGCCCCGCCGCCTGCCCCTTGAAGGCGTGACCGAAGAGGATGTGACGGCGCGTCAGGGGCGTGCCGTCGTCGGGCAGTTCCTTCAGCCCGAAGACGAAGGCATCGGCGGGCGCGTCGGGCCAGCTGCCTTCGGGCGCGATGGCGCAGCCCGCCGCCGCATAATCGGCGATGGGCACGGCGCGCTGGCGGCTCTCTTCCACCGTCACGGTGATGCCCGCTGCGCTCAGCCGCGCCGCGCCGTCGGGCATCAGCCCGGTGCGCCGTTCATTCTCGCGCTGTTCGGCCCGGACCCAGAGATGCGGCTTCGCGCCGGTCACAGGAACCCGTCCGCCATCGCCATGCGGACGGCGTCGCGTTTCCACATCCGTTTCTGGAAGGCGGCGAGTTTCGGGAAGCGCCCGATATCCACCCCGTCGCCCGGCAGCCAGGTCGACACGACGAAGAGATAGGGATCGGCCAGCGAATAGGTCTCGCCCAGAACGAAGGGGCCGCGCAGGGCGTGATCCTCGATATAGGCGGCGCTTTCGGTCATGGTCTGGCTGACCTTGGCGCGCATGTCGGCATGGCTTTCGGGGCGGTCGGCCCAGCGGTGGCCGCGCATCCCGTGGGCATGGTTCACATGCGCCGTGCTGGCGAGATAGGTCATCACGCTGCGCATCTGCGCGGCCTCATGCGCATCGGCGGGGACAAGGCCCGCCTGCGGATGCGTGGCCGCGACATAATCGAGGATCGCGGCGGTTTCCGTCAGCACGCCCCGGTCGGTGACCAGCGCGGGCACCCGGCCCTTGGGATTGATCGCAAGGTAGCCTGCGCTGCGCTGTTCCCCGGCCGAGAAATCGACACGCTGGGCGGTGTATTCGGCCTGCGCCTCGTTCAGCGTTATGGCGACCGCGCAGGCGATGGTGCCGCGGGCGTAGTGCAGGGTCAGCTTGGCCATGATCGGGGCTCCGGGGGCTCAGAGATGGGTCTGGGCGAAGTGGCGGTCGGGATGTTCGAGATGCGGCACGGCGTTGAAAAGGACCGGCGTGAGATCGGGGCCGATCCGGTGCAGACGGTGAACGGATGTGTTCATGATGGCAAGCGCCACGCGCGCCATGGCCGGAATGTCGAGCCCCATGGACTGGCGCAGCGTCATGGCGATCAGCCCGCCCGAAGTGACGACAAGCGCGGGCCCTTCGCCCCGCGCGATGTCGTCGAGCGCCGACAGCACCCGGTCCTCAAACCCCGCAAAGCTTTCGGGGGCGTTGCGGATCCGCCCGTCGCGCCAGGCGGTGAAGACCTTCGGCAGATGCGCGACAAAGCCTTCGCGGTGGGTGGGCACCGCCAGGCCGTGCTGGTCTTCGAGCAGGCGGGCCAGGGTGAAGTATTCCAGTTCGTTGAGCCGGGCGTCTTCGACCGGGGCGGGGCCCATGCTCATGGCCGCGGCGGTTTCGCGGTGGCGGCGCAACGTGCCGCAATAGAGCCGTGGGTGATGCGCGCCCGAGGCACGCAGATGCTCGCCCAGCCAGGCGGATTGCTGGCGGCCGAGATCGGACAGTCGGTCGTAGCTCGTTTCGTCGCGGGCGGCGGTGTTGGCCTGGCCGTGACGGATCAGGGTGATGTGGGACATGTGGGCGCGCGTCTGCATGGTTGCCGGTTATCCCCGACCTAGGCCGAAGCGACCGCAATGGAAAGGCCCTTGGCGGCGCGATGGGGCCCTGCCGCCTGCACTGCTGCCGCGGTGGCCAGCCCGACCGCCCGCAGGGGGTGGCCGATCCGGCACGCGATGCAACCGGCACGAAGCCCGTCCGCCGTCTGGACAGCGGCGCCGCGATTTGCCAGCGTGGCCGCCATGACCGACGCCGCGCGTTTCCTCTCCGACCTGCACGACCTGCGGACCTTCGGCGCCTCGGGCGTGGGCCGCGGCGTCGTGCGCCGCGCCTATTCCGACGCCGACATTGCCGCGCGCGACTGGCTGGCGGGGCGGATGCGCGACGCCGGTCTCACCCCGCGCTTCGACGCGATGGGCAATCTTTTCGGGCTGGCCGATGAGCCGCCGGGCCTCCTGCTGGGGTCTCACTCCGACAGCCAGCCCGAGGGCGGCTGGCTGGACGGGGCGCTGGGTGTGATTGCGGCGCTGGAGGTGGCGCGGGTGGTGCCGGGCGTGTCCGTCGTGTCGGT
>CAZNMV010000039.1:0-14617 GCA_964573835.1 uncultured Aestuariivita sp.
CATGGGTGTCGGCCGGGGCGCTACCGCGCATCCGGTCATCGGCCGTGGCGCGGTTGACGTCGCGCACCCGCGCAGGCGGGACACCGTAGTAGCGCGCGATCTCCTCGTCGCTCAGGCCAAGATCGGCAAGCGCTGCAACCGACGGCCCCGGCCAGGGGCCGAGTGGATCAAGTCTGCTCATTCCGGGTCTCCCATTTCTGTCCGATTGACATCGGGGCAGTGCACGCCCGGGCACCATCCCCGCGCCGGAGAATTCCCGGGAAGGCGCCCCCGCCGCATTGTCCGCGGTCAACGCGGCCGCCGGACAGGCGGAAACCCGTCAATGGCCGGCACCGCGGCGCACAGGGTCGGCTGCGGGTGTGGGCGCTGGCCCTGGCCGCTCACCACACGGTGCTCCTGGGCCATTGCAATCGCGAGGACCTGTGCCGTTACGCCCTGCTCACGGGGCGGCGCATGATGACGCTGCCGGTCGGCCCCGCCGACGCGATCGTGCTGGACAGGGACGAAGCGCTTCTCATCCTGAGCGAGGGCGCGCAAGCCCGCTGCTGGCGCCTGCGGCGGTGACCGCCTGACCTCAGGCCGCCGCGCTGCGGGCCGTGACGCGCCCGATCATCTGCTGGATCGCCCCAAGCGACGCGAGGTGCTGATAGATCAGCCCCAGCATGTCAGAGCGGAACAGTTCCAGCACCTCGTCATCGGGCAGGGCGCGCAGTTTCGCGGCGCTGACGAACTTGAACCCGGTCAGGGTCAGCACCTTGCCGCCGGGCAGGGTTGCGGTCGCGGTCGCATCCTCCATCAGGTCGAGCGCGACGAGACGGGCGCAGAACTCCTGCGTGAGCCGGTGCTGCCCGTGATAGTCGGTGGCGAACTGAAGGCTTTGCGACAGAAACACCGTCCTGTTGCCGTCGGAATCGAACAACCGTTCGCCCCGCCCGTCGCGGTTGACCCCGGCATAGGCCTCGTCGATGCACAGCGTCAGGCGCTCTGTATCGGCGGGGTCCTGCGCGAAGACGAAGGGATAGCGCCGCAGGAAGGCCGGAACATAGGCCCCGTCCCAGGTGCCCGTTTCGGTGACGAACAGGTTTTCGTCGGTACGCAGGCCCAGCAGGGCGGCGGGCATCATGGTCTCGCCTTCGCCGGCGAAGACGATGGCCAGATGCGGTGCGGTGGCGGTGAATTCGGCCGCCAGAAGCGGCACGGAATTCAGCCCCGCGGCAAAGCGGTAGCCGTCTTCATGCCGCACCGACAGGTCGCGATGCGCTTCGCTGGAAAGGGGAACGGCGTTTTCGTAGATGAGCAACTGGGTGGTCATGAACACTCCTGCAGAACACACGTAACGCGGTGGAGGGCAGCACCCGGTCCCTGCACCGAATGTCATTGCTAAACCGGATGCCCCTTCATTCCAATACCGAATTGCGCGGCGGCGCATTGCGCGCGCGGGGTGTCATGCAAAAGTCATGCGAATAGGGTTGGTTAAGGTCCTGACATTGAAAGAAAGGGATCCGGGATCGTGCAGACATTCACGGACGCGCAGGTGTTTCTGGCGGACCGGCAAGAAGAGACGACCGTCACCATCGCCGATGGCCGCATCACCGAAATCGGCGGCCCCGTGCGGGGCGAACGGATCGACGCGGCGGGCCTGATCCTTGCCCCGGCGCTGATCGACGTGCATGGCGACGCGTTCGAACGTCAGCTCATGCCGCGGCCGAACGTGTTCTTTCCCGTCGATGCCGCGCTGATCGACACCGACCGCCAGCTGGCGGCAAACGGCATCGCCACCGCCTATCACGCCGTCACGCTGGGTTGGGAACCCGGCCTGCGCGCCGTGTCGCGCGGACGCGCGATGATGGAGGCGCTTCTCGCCCTCGCCCCCCGGCTCACGGTCGAGAACCGCGTGCAGCTGCGCTGGGAAACCTTCGCCCATGAAGAGGCCGCCGACACCATCGCATGGGCGCTCGGGACCGATCTGAAACCGTCGATCGCCTTCAACGATCACACCTCGATGACCATGCGCGCCTTCGACACCTCGATCCAGGACCGCGCCTTCGAACATGCCCCCGATTTCCGGACCGCCTCGCTCGACGATGACCGGCTGAAGCAGCGCACGGCGGGGCATGCCAAGCGCGCGGGGCTGGATGATGCGGAATACCTTTCGCTTCTGCGCCGGGTCTGGGCACGGCGTGACGACGTGCCGGGCGACATCGCGAAGATCGCCGCACTGGGCCGCGATCATGGTGCGCCGATGCTCAGCCACGACGACACGCGCCCCGAGACGCGTGGCTTCTTCCGCGATCAGGGTGCCCATGTCGCCGAGTTTCCCATGGTGATCGAAGCCGCCCGCGCCGCGCGCGCGGCGGGCGACGCAATCGTCTTCGGCGCGCCCAACGCCGCGCGCGGCGGCAGCCATATCGGTTCGCTCGGCGCGGGCGACATGGTCGAAGAGGGGCTCTGCGACGCGCTGGCGTCGGATTACTTCTATCCCTCGCTTCTGGCGGCCATCGCGCGGCTTGATGCCGAAGGCCGGGCCGACCGCCCCGCTCTTTGGTCGCTGGTCTCGGCCGGGCCTGCCCGCGCGATGGGGCTGGACGACCGGGGCACGATCGCGCCCGGTCTGCGCGCCGATCTCGTCCTGGTCGACTGGCCCGGGGGGCAGACCCCGGTCATCGCGGGGACATGGGTCGCCGGGCGCTGCGCCTATCGCTCCCTTACCAAAGGGTAGGGGCAGCGGGCGTCACGAATCTGTGCCCTTCAGCGCCTAGCCTGTCCCCCGACCGACACCTGTCTGAGGGAGACACCCCGTGCTGCGTTCCGTTCTTGCCGCCACCCTGATCGCCGTCTCGGCGCCCGCCTTCGCCGATCCCGTCCGCTTCGCCGTGACCGATATTGAAGGGCTCGAAGCCCTGCAGGCCGAATTCGCCGCCTTCGAGGCCGCGCTTGAAACCGCGACCGGGCTCGAGGTCGATCTCTTCCCCGTCAGCTCGCGCACCTCGGCGGTCGAGGCGATCAATGCCGACCAAGTCGACTTCGTCCTGACCGGCCCGGCGGAATATGTCGTCATCAACTCGATCACCGAGGTCGAGATCGTCACCGCGTGGCAGCGCCCGGAATATTATGCCCAGATCGTCGTGCTGGCCGATGGCCCTGTCACCACCGTGCAGGATCTCAAGGGCAAGATCGTGACCTTCGGGTCAGTCGGATCGACCTCGCAGCATCTGGGGCCTGCGCAGGTGCTCACCGACAACGGTCTGGCCTATGGCGCCGACTACGATGCGCAGATCCTGTCGCGCAACGTCGCGGTCGAGGCGCTGATCCGCGGCGACATCGCAGGCATCGGCATGAATGACGGCCACCTGAGCCGCATCCGCGACGCCTTCCCCGACACCGCGTTCCGTGTCGTGGCGCGCGGACCCGACCTGCCCAACGACATCCTTGTCGCCCGCGCCGATCTGGACCCCGCCGTGATCGAGGCCGTGCGCAACGCTTTCGTCAATGACAGCGCCGCGCTGATGGCGGCCATCCTCGAAGGCGAGGACAACCAGAAATATCGCGGCGGCGTCTTCCTGTCGGACGTCGATGATGCCGATTACGACTATGTCCGCGCGATGTATGCCACCATCGGCGTCGACACCAACGCCTTCGTCGGCGACTGAAGACGCCTGTGGCGGGGCGGCCCATGGCCGCCCTGACCGGCCCCCCGGCATGAAGCACGCGGCACCCCCCGACATCCTGTTGCAGGCCTCAGGCCTGCACAAATCCTATCCCGGGGGGGCGAAAGTCCTCGGCGGGATAGACCTTGATCTGCACCGCGGGGAACGGGTTGCGCTGATCGGCGCGAATGGCAGCGGAAAGTCCACTTTGCTCAAGTGCCTTCTGGGGCTGCACGATCTGTCGGGCGGTGCGGTCACCAGCTTCGGCGAACGGTTCGAGCGCATGCCCTCGCGCACCCAGCGCGCGCGCATCCGCCAGAAGACCGGCTTCGTCTTCCAGCAGCATTGCCTTGTCCGGCGGCGCCGGGTTCTGTGCAACGTGCTGCACGGCCTTCTGGGCGATCCCGGGTCGTGGCGCGGGTTCAGCCATGTGACCGCGCGCGCCGACTGGCGGGCGCGCGCCATGGCCGCGCTTGATGACGTGGGGCTTGCCGACAAGGCCGAAGCCCGCGCCGACGCGCTGTCGGGCGGCCAGCAGCAGCGCGTCGCCATCGCCCGTGCGCTGGTGCGCGGACCCGAGCTGATCCTTGCCGATGAACCGGTGGCAAGCCTCGACCCCGCGGCGGGACGCAGCGTGATGGAGCTGTTCTCGGGCCTGTGCCTGAAACGCGGGATCACCATGGTCTTCACCAGCCACAACATGGCGCATCTGGCCGATTACGCCGACCGCGTCGTGGCGCTGCGCAGCGGACGGGTGCTCTTCGACAAGCCCGCCGCCGCCGTCGGCGAGGCCGATCTGGAGCGCACCTTCGCATGACCCGCCCCGTGCCCCCGCGCCTGACCCGCCTGTCGCCGGTCAGCTTCGCGGTCACCGTTACGGCGCTGGCCGTGCTGATCGCGTCGATGACGCAGGTGGCGCCCAGCCCCGACCAGCTGGTGCAGGGTGCGCCGCGCTTCGTGAACCTGATGGACCGGATGACGCCGCCCAATCTCGACCCCGCTTTCCTGTGGCGGATCGGTGCGCGCATCGTGGAGACCTTCCAGATCGCGCTGGTGGGCGCGGCCTTCGGCGTTCTGCTGAGCATTCCCATCGCGTGGATGGCGGCGCGCGGCGTGTCGCCGCTCGGGCCGTTCCATGTGGTCGCGAAGGCGCTGGTGTCGCTGGCCCGCACGATCCCCGATCTGGTCTGGGCGCTGATCTTCGTGGCGACCGTCGGTCTGGGGCCGGTGGCGGGGACGCTCACGATCATGATGGACACGATCGGCTTCTGCGGCCGCTTCTTCGCCGAAGCGATCGAGGACGCCGACAAGGAACCGCAGCAGGCGCTCGAAGCGGTCGGCGCGAACAGGCTGTCGGTGGCGCTGGGGGCAATCTGGCCCGACGCGCTGCCTTCGATGATCAATTCCTCGCTCTTCGCGCTGGAAAAGGCGGTGCGGTCTTCGGTCGTGCTCGGCCTCGTCGGGGCAGGGGGGATCGGTCAGGAGCTGAAGGTCGCCTTCGACCTCTTCCAGTATCAGAACGCCTGCACGATCATTCTTGTGATCTTCATCATTGTGCTCGGCATGGAATTCGTGACCGACCGCCTGCGCGCCCGGCTTCAGTAACGGCGCGCCCTTCAGGCGACCAGCGACACTCCCCCGCGTGACGCCGGGGGTCAGAGACCGCCCGCTTGGCCTTCGGCCTGCGCCGACAGACGCCCTGCGGCAAGGGCCGACAGCGCGACGAGGATCGTGGCAGTGCCCAGCATGAGGGGCAGACCCCCGATCTGGTAGGTCACCCCCGACAGCACCGTCCCTAGAAGCCGCCCGCCCGCATTCGCCATGTAGTAAAAGCCCACATCCATCGTCACCCGCTCGGCCCGGGTGAAGGCGAGGATCAGGTAGGAATGCAGCGCCGAATTCACCGCGAAGACTGCCCCGAAGACCAGAAGCCCCGCCACCAGCGTCGCGGTCAGCCAGGGCTGCGGCCCGCCTGCCGCCACGGCCGCGACGGTCAGCGCCGCGGGGATCAGGGCGAGCGCCCAGGCCCAGCCGCGCGCGCGGCCCACCAGAACGCCTTCCGGCGTGGTGGCCGCGCGCAGAAGCTTCGGCGCGGATGCCTGCACCGCCCCATACAGGATGATCCACAGCGCCATGAAGGTGCCGATCATGAAGAAGGCGGCGCGGTTGCCGTCGGTCGTGCCGTCGGACAGCACCGCGTAGAAGTAGATCGGAATGCCCACCACGAACCATACGTCCCGCGCCCCGAAGAGAAACACCCGCGCCGCCGCCAGCCAGTTGACGTTGGCGGATTTCGAGAAGACCTCCGAGAACTTCGCCCCCTTGCGGCCCCGGGGCAGGCCCGGCGGCATGGCGATCAGCACCGCCACAAGGATCGCCGCCAGCACGGCCGCCATGACCAGCACCGCCCAGACGAAGCCCATCGTCGCCAGAAGGGCCGCGCCCAGCAAAAAGCCCAGCCCCTTCACCGCGTTCTTCGATCCGGTCAGGATCGCCACCCAGCGGAACAGCGCGCCTTCCGTCGTGGGCGCCAGGATCTTCACCGCCGATTTCGACGACATCTTGGCCAGATCCTTGGCCACACCGCTGGCACCCTGCACCACCATGACGAAGGCGACCGAGACGCCGATGGCCCAGCCGGGGTCAAGCTGCGCCAGCGCGATCAGCGCCAGCACCTGCAACCCCAGCCCCGCATAAAGGGTCGAGGTCAGCCCGAACCGCGCCGCGATCCATCCCGCGCCAAGGTTCGTGACCATCCCGGCGATCTCGTAAAGCACGAACAGATAGGCCAGCTGCACCGGTGTGAAGCCCAAGCTGTGGAAATGCAGCAGCACCAGCATCCGCAGCGCGCCGTCGGTCAGCATGAAGGCCCAGTACGAGGCCGTCACCGCGATATAGGCAGAGAGACCCTCGGGTCTGCTCACGGCGCGGACCCGACCATCAGCGCCACATCGACCAGCCGGTGGGCATAGCCCATCTCGTTGTCGTACCAGGCGTAGATCTTCACCTGCGTGCCGTTGATCACCATGGTCGACGGCGCATCGACGATCGAGGACCGCGTGTCGTTGGTGTAATCGGCCGACACGAGCGGTCGCTCCTCATAGCCGAGGATGCCGTTCAGCGGCCCTTCGGCGGCGGCCTTGAAGAGCGCGTTGACCTCTTCGGCGGTCGTCGGACGCTCCACCTCGAAGACGCAGTCGGTGAGCGAGGCGTTCAGAAGTGGCACGCGTACCGCATGGCCGTTCAGCCGCCCCTTCAGTTCGGGATAGATCAGCGTGATCGCCGTGGCCGACCCCGTCGTCGTCGGGATCATCGAATTGAGCGCCGAACGCGCGCGCCGAAGGTCTTTCGCCGGCCGGTCCACGATGGTCTGGGTGTTGGTGACATCGTGGATCGTGGTGATCGATCCGTGGCGGATGCCCAAGGCTTCGTGGATGACCTTGACCACCGGGGCAAGGCAGTTCGTCGTGCAGCTCGCCGCCGTGACGATCCGGTGCCGCGCGGGGTCGTAGGTGTCGTGGTTGACCCCGTAGACGATGTTGGCGGCATTGCCGTCCTTTACCGGGGCCGACACCACGACCTTCTTCACCCCCGCATCGAAATAGGGCGCGAGCTTCGCTTCGGTCTTGAAGACGCCCGTGCAGTCGATGACCACATCGACCCCGTCAAGCGGCAGTGCCGACAGGTCCCGCGTGCCGATGAAGGGCAGCCGCATGCCGTCGATGGTGACGCCGCCTGCGTCATGGGCGAAGTCGGCCGCCCACCGCCCGTGGACGGTGTCGAATTCCAGCAGATGGGCATGCATCGCCGGATCGCCAACCGCGTCGTTGATCCAGGCGATCTGCGCGCCGCGCTCCAAGAGCGGCTTCAGCGCCAGCTTGCCGACCCGGCCAAGTCCGTTCAGGGCATAGACGGTCATGCGCCCACCTCCGCATCGGTCTGGCCGATGTCATCCACCGCCCGCTGAAGCGAGATGCGGTCAAGCGAGGCGAAGGGCAACGCCGCGAAGGCCCTGATCCGGTTCCGCAGCGCGCCATAGGCCTGGTGAAACGCAAGGCTCTTCTGGGCGTCGGTGCCCTCGGCCTTCACCGGGTCGGGCATGCCCCAATGCGCGCTGACCGGCTGGCCGCTCCAGGCCGGGCAATCCTCGTTCGCGGCCTGATTGCAGACGGTGAAGACGAAGTCGAACTTCGGCGCACCCTCGCCCTGAAACTCGGCCATGTTCTTGGCCCGCAGGACCGACGTGTCGTGCCCCTTCTGCCGCAATACATCCAGCGCGAAGGGGTTGAGTTCGGACCGCGGCGCGGTGCCTGCCGACCAGACCTCGAACCGGTCGCCCCCTTCGGTCCGAAGGATCGATTCGGCAAAGATCGAACGGGCGGAATTGCCGGTGCAGATGAAAAGCACCTTGTATCTGGGGTCGGTCATGGGCCGGGTTCCTGTGGAGAAGGGCAGGGAGAGCGGAGAGCAGAGATCGGGCCGACCGCGGCAGCAGTCGAGCAGCAGGTAATCGAAGGTGCGTCGCACCTCGGTCATGTCGATGCGGTAGCGCAGCGACGTGCCCGCCCGCTCCTGTGAGACGAGCCCGGCCTGTTGCAGCGCCGACAGATAGGCTGACAGCGTCGAGGCCTTGAGCCCAAGCGCCTCGGCCAGTTCGCCCGCGGGCACGCGGTCAGGATAGCGGCGCATGAGCAGCCGGAACACGGCCAGCCGCTGCGGATGGCCAAGGATCGAGAGGCGGGAGGGAATCAGTTCTTCCATATTTCATGTATATGCGAAATACTGCTTCCGGCAATCGCCGGATGGCCCTGTCACAGAAAATTCACGCACGCGGAGGGGGCCGCTGATCCCAGACCGACGCGCGTCTGCCCTGCAATGGAACTTTCATTGCCCCCTGAACGGAACTCGGCCCGTGTCTGCGCCGGGTGCCGCGTCGTCACCCGGCACGATCGGCGTGACAGAGGCGCTTCGCGGGTCGCGGTCGATGTCTCCTGGCGCCGAGGCGGAAGCAGACCCGGGGGGCTGACCCCGGCGCGCCTGCCTAGCCCAGCTCCAGGGTGCAGACCGCGTGCAGGTTCGGCATCATTGCGGGGGCAGGCCCCCGGTACATGCGCGCCGTGGCAAAGGTTTCCTCAAACCCCG
The DNA here is from genome assembly GCA_964573835.1 of uncultured Aestuariivita sp. Classification (GTDB taxonomy): domain Bacteria; phylum Pseudomonadota; class Alphaproteobacteria; order Rhodobacterales; family Rhodobacteraceae; genus JAGYKE01. The sequence goes on from CAZNMV010000039.1 coordinate 8,790, forward strand.
CCGCGCGCAGGCAGGCCCCGAAGGCGGCGGCCCTGTCCGGCACATCGACGATCACCGATGCAGCCTGCAGGAGCCCGGCTGCCTGTCCGGCCAGATGCAGGGCGCGGGCGGCATCGGGTGCAACCACGGGGCCGATCTTGACACCTTCGCGGCAGCGGCGCGCAGTGGCGAAACCGATCAGGACCCCGTCTTCGTGCAGAACAACGGTCTTGCGGTCGGGCATGTCGGTGACCCAGGCCCTGATATACCGCGCGCGCGGATATCCGTTCGCGTCCGTGTCCAGACGCACGATCCCGTCGACATCCCCCGGTCCTGCGATCTTGCCCCCGGCAGGCGTCGCCGGCAACTGCCCGGTCAGACGACGGGTCCGATCCTCGAGGGCAAAACCCGACTTGGCATAATTCGCCTCCTGCGCAGGAACGCCATCCAGCCCGATCGTCCTGTCCCCGGCATGCGCGAGGGCATGCTGCCACAGCGCGAAGCCTATTCCCTTGCCGCGCTGGTCCGGGCGGCAGAGGTAAAGCCCCAGAAAGGCATGCCGGTCGGACTGGTTGACGACCGAAATCGCCGCGATCGCCCGGCCGTCCTGTTCGGCCAGAAAGAACCCGTCCGGGTCGGCCGCGAAAAAGACGGAGGCATCGTGCAGGCCGGGATTCCAGCCTTCCTCGGCCGCCCAGTCCAGCACCTGTTCCAGATCGGACAGGCTTGCCCGGCGGTGCACCACAGTTCCGGTCATTGCGGCAAGGCCTCCCCGGGCGAGATCGCGGGCTGCGCCGGTCTGCGCAACCCGGGCGATGCCATCAGGTCCGGCAGGCGGATGCAGTCGATATCAAGCTGTCCTGACAGGATCCGGGCCTTTCCGTCCTTGTCCGCGCGCATGGCGGCATGATCTTGGTAGATAGTCCTGCCCAACCTGTCCAGCGCGGCGCGGCCACAACCGCACCACCCCTGTCAGCGCGTCCGCTTGAAGACCAGCATGTCCTCGTAAAGTGCTTCCATCCGGTCGAGCCGCTCGCGCGTCCGGTGCCAGTTGCGGTGCTGGATGGCCGACAGCAGCGCCTCGACCAGACCGATCAGCGGCACGATCGTATCCCAGGCGGACGGAACCTCGATCTCGCTGGTCAGGATGTGGCGGGCACACCGCGCACAGGGTGACACCCAGCGATCGGTCAGCAGGATGATTTCCGCCCCCTGGGCCTGAGCCATTTCCGCGAATTGCTGGATCGACGGTTCATAGCGGCGGATGTCGAACACGACCAGCACGTCCCGCGATGACATCTCCACCAGCGCGGGTGGCCATGTGTTGGGCTGGCTGGACATCAGATGCACATCGTTGCGCATCACATGCAGCGCCGTGCCAAAGTAATCCGCCACCGTGCGCGTCAGTCGCCCCCCCATCAGATGAACCGGACGCGTTCCATCCGCCAGCACTTCGGCCACCGAATCGAACACGCCCAGATCCTGCTGGCCGAGCGTCTGGCTCAGATTGTTGATCACGCTGGTCGCAAAGCGGTTGAGCGGGTGATCGACGCGGCCGAGATCTGCCCATTTTTCGTGCTTTGCGATCGGTGACGCCAGCCGCGCGCCCATCTCTTCGTGCAGGGCGGCCCGGAATTCGGGATAGCCCGAATACCCCAGCTTGCGCACCAGACGCACCACCGTCGGTCCCGACACCCCGGCCGCCTTGGCCACATCCGCCACCGAGCCCAGCACCGACACAGGGAAACGGCCCAGCATGTGACTGGCCAGTTGCCGTTCGGCGCGGGTCAGTTCCGACATGGCGGCGCGCAGGCGGTCTTCCATGGTCTGGATCGACATCTGATCGAACTCCGGCTCTGGCTGGGCAAAATCTGGGCACCAATTTTGTAATGAACGTTTCACAATTCTTCAAAAAGAAACAGACTTGACATAAAATCTGAACACGGTGCAGCCTGATTTCAGACCGCGTCACGCGGGGATTCCCGGGAACAGGGCGGGCTGGCGAAGACAGGGGGTCGACATAGCGGCGCAAGCGCATCAGGGCGAATGGTCGGGGGCCTTCACGGGCTGGGACCGTGACGGGCGTGCCGGCGCGGACCATGGCGCGCCCGGGGTGATCCTGCTGTGCGAACATGCCTCGAATGCCCTCGCGGCACCTTGGCAGGATGCGGGGGAGGTGCTTCTGGCCTCGCATGCGGCCAGTGACATCGGCGCGCTGGGTCTGGCGCGGGCGCTTGGCCCCAGACTGGCCATGGCGGCCGGCGGCGCCGAACTGGTGGCGGCGCCGCTGTCGCGGCTGATCTACGACCTCAACCGCAGCCCCGATCGCCCCGATGCCTGCCCGGCCCAGTCCGAGGTTCACCCCGTCCCGATGAACCGCGCGGTCGATGCGGCCGAACGCCTGCGGCGTACCGAACGGCTGTATCTGCCGTTTCACAATCTGGTGCGCGCGCGCCTGGCCCGCGCCCTTGCGCTGGGCGCAAGGCCCGCCGTGCTGACGATCCATTCCTTCACGCCGGTCTGGCATGGCCGGCCGCGCGCGGTCGAATTCGGCGTGATCCACGATGCCACGCCCGGGCTTGCGCGCGAGATCGTTGCGGCGGCCGAAGACATGAGCCTTGGTCTGGTGACGGAACTCAACGCGCCCTATTCGGCCGCCGATCACGTCACGCACAGCCTGCGGCTGCATGCGCTGCCCTACGGGCTCGACAATGCCATGCTGGAAATCCGCAACGACCTGATCGACAGGCCCGACACGCAAGAGACGATGGCCGACCGGCTGGCCCCGGTGCTTGCCCGCGCCATCGCCGCCTGCCGCGAGGGGGTGCCATGCCCCGCATCCTGATCTCATACGTTCATGTGGTCGAAACGTTCAACCGCGGCATCGGCCGGGTGGCGATGTGGGGCCTTTTCGTGCTGATGGCGGTGCTGGGCTGGGGGGTGATCGCGCGGGCCGGGTTCACGCCGCAGATCTGGACCGACGAGATGGCCCAGTTCCTGCTCATGGGATACTTCATGCTGGGCGGCGCCTATGCCCTGCAGATGGGCTCCGCGGTGCGGATGGATTACTTCTATTCGAACTGGAGCGACCGGACCCGCGCGGCGGTCGATGCGATCACCATCTTCACGCTCCTGTTCTATCTGGGCGTGCTGCTTTGGGGCGGGATCGAAAGCACGTCTTTCGCGCTCGAACATGGTGAACGCCGCCGGGGGCTGTGGCGCCCCTACATGGCCCCGATCAAGATCGCGATGTGTGTCGGCATCGCGATGATGATCCTGCAATGCACGGCCTTTCTGATCCGCGACATCGCGCGGCTGCGCGGCGTCCTGATCGCGGAGCCCAGACCCTGATGTCGTACGAGTGGATCGCAGCGCTGATGTTCGGCTCGATGCTGGCGGTGATGCTGACCGGCCAGCGCATGTTCGGCGTGATCGGCTTTGTCGCGGTGGTGGCGGCGCTGGCGCTCTGGGGCGACCGGGGCGGCCATGATCTGGCCTTTTCCCAGACCATCAAGCTGATGAACTGGTTCCCGCTGATGACGCTGCCGATGTTCATCTTCATGGGCTATGTCCTGAGCGAAAGCCGCCTTGCCGACGATCTCTACCGCATGTTCCATGTCTGGTTCGGCCCGGTGCCCGGCGGCCTTGCCATCGGCACGATCCTGTTGATGGTGCTCATCTCGGCGATGAACGGGCTGTCGGTCGCGGGCATGGCCATCGGGGCGACCATCGCGCTGCCCGAACTTCTCAAGCGGCGATACGACAAGCTGATGGTCACCGGTGTCATTCAAGCTGGGTCAAGCCTTGGGATTCTCGTGCCGCCGTCGGTGGTGCTGGTGCTTTACGCCATGATTGCCCGCCAGCCGGTGTCGCATCTCTGGGCGGCGGGGCTGCTGCCGGGGCTGATGCTGGCGGCGCTCTTCATTCTTTATATCTGGCTGCGCTGCCGCATCACGCCGTCGCTCGGGCCCGCCATCGACCCCGATGAACTCGCCGGGGTCAGCCGTGCGGAAAAGTACCGCCTGCTTCTGTCGGGCCTGATGCCGCTGGCCATCTTCGCGGTGATGATGGTGCCCTTCGTTCTGGGCTACACGCGACTGGTCGAAAGCTCTGTTCTGGGCGCGGTCGCGGCGATGGCGGCCAGCATCGCCAAGGGGCGGATGACCTGGGCCATTCTGGAAAGATGCGCCAGGATGACACTGGCGATTTCGTGCATGTTCCTGTGGATCATTCTGGCCGCGCTGGCCTTCGGCGCGGTGTTCGACGGGCTGCGCGCCGTCGATTTCGTGCGCGGGCTCTTCATGGAGGATCTCGGCCTCGGGCGCTGGGAAATCCTGATCCTGATGCAGGTGTCGTTCATCCTGATGGGGATGTTCCTCGACGACACGGCGATGCTTGTCATCGTGGCGCCGCTCTACGTGCCCATCGTCAAGATGCTGGAATTCGATCTGATCTGGTACGGCGTGCTTTACACCATCACCTGCCAGATCGCCTACATGACGCCGCCCTTCGGCTACAACCTGTTCCTGATGCGCGCCATGGCCCCGCGCGAGGTGAGCCTTGCCGACATCTATCGCTCGATCATTCCCTTCGTGGGGGTGATGATCCTCGGTCTGACGCTGATCATGGTCTTTCCCCAGATCGCGCTCTGGCTGCCGGGGGTGCTGTTTCCCTGAACAACAGACGGCGTGATCCAACGCGCCGCACCCACCAACCTCAACCGGAAGGAAAAGATCCATGACGACGACAAGACGGAAATTCCTGGCCACCGGCGCCCTGAGCGGCGCGGCAGCGCTTGCCGCACCGGCGGTCCATGCGCAGTCGACGATCCGCTGGCGGCTTCAGACCTATGCGGGTGCCAGCCTCGGTGCGCAGGTGGCAAAGCCTGCCATCGACTTGTTCAACTCCATCGCCGGCGACGAGATGCAGATCGACCTGTTCTATGCCGATCAGCTGGTGCCGACCGGAGAATTGTTCCAGGCCATGCAGCGCGGCACCATCGACGCGGTGCAGTCCGATGACGACAGCATGGCAGGCCCGACCGAGGTGACGGTCTTCGGCGGCTATTTCCCCTTTGCCAGCCGCTATTCGCTGGATGTGCCGGCGCTCTTCAACAACTGGGGCCTGAACGAGATCTGGGCCGAGGAATATGCCAAGGTTGGCGTGAAGCACATCTCGGCCGGGTCGTGGGATCCGTGCCACTTCATCACCTCCTCGCCCATCACGTCGCTGTCGGACCTGCAGGGCAAGCGCGTCTTCACCTTCCCGACCGCGGGCCGCTTCCTTGCGCAATTCGGCGTCGTGCCGGTCACCGTGCCGTGGGAAGATGTCGAAATCGCCCTGCAAACGCGCGAGATCGACGGCGTGGCATGGTGCGGCATCACCGAAGCCTACGAGGTGGGCTGGGCCGACATCTGCTCGCACTTCCTGACCAACAACATCTCGGGTGCGTGGATCGGCCATTTCTTCGCCAACCAGGACCGCTGGAACGAACTGCCCGAACATCTGCGCAACCTGATGGAGGCCTGCTTCCAGCAGTCCCACTACTATCGCCAGCACTGGTACTGGGCGGGCGAGGCGCGTCTGCGGACCGAAGGCACCAAGCTTGAACTGACCTCGATCCCGGATGCGGAATGGGCTACCGTCGAGACGGCAGCGCGCGGCTTCTGGGACGAGATCGCCGCCGAAAGCGAGACCAAGGCCCGTGTGGTCGAGATCTTCCGCGCCTACAATGCCGCGATGGACAAGGCCGGACGGCCCTATCGCTATTCGTGACAATTCGGGCGCCGGGCAAACCCCGGCGCCCGGCTCTGCGGGTCATGACCCGGAACGCGTGTTTCTGAAAGGAT
>CAZNMV010000040.1:0-7757 GCA_964573835.1 uncultured Aestuariivita sp.
CTTCTCGGCGCTGGGCCCGGCGCTGAAGGAAGAGATGCTGGACCTTGTCGCCGCACTCGCCTCCGAGACGGGCGCGACGCTCCTGATGGTCACCCATGACCCCACTGACGCCGCGCGCATCGCGGATGCGGTGATCGTGGTGGCCGATGGCGAGGCTGCCGCCCCGGTGGCGACCCAAGGTCTTCTGGCCGATCCGCCCGAGGCGCTGAGGGCCTATCTGGGGCGGGGTTAACGCGCACCCTCTTGCCAAGACCTGCGCCCCGCGCGACCCATGCCGGAGAAAGGACGCACACCATGCACCCCAATCCCGTTTACCATACCCAGACGCCCGACCGGAACCTTGACTGGGCGCGCGACCGCGGCTTCGGCCTTCTTGCCGTGGCGGCGCAGGACGCGGCACCGATGCTGGCGCATGTGCCCTTCCTGCTCGACGCGACCGGCACGGCGGCGCATCTGCACCTCGTTCGGTCGAACCCCATCGCGCGGGCGCTGGCGGCGGGCACGCTGCCCGCGCGCATCGCGGTGTCGGGGCCGGATGCCTATGTCTCGCCCGACTGGTATGGCGTGGCGGACCAGGTGCCCACCTGGAACTATGTCGCCGTGCACCTGACCGGACGGCTCCGGCTTCTGCCCGACGCCGACCTGCGCGGCGTGCTCGACGCGCAATCGGCGCATTTCGAGACCCGGCTCCTGCCCAAGACGCCCTGGACCGCCGACAAGATGACCGAAGACGTGATGGCGCGGATGATGCGCCAGATCGTGCCCGCGCGCTTCGATGTCGAAGCGGTGGACGGCACCTGGAAAATGAACCAGAACAAGGCGGACGAGGTGCGCCTGCGCGCCGCCGACGGAGTCGAGGCCTTCGGCATCGGCACGGATACGCACCGTCTCGCCGCGCTGATGCGCGGTGCGTGACGGCCGGGGAAAGGACGGGACATGAAACTGATGACCTCGGGCGCTTCGCCCTTCGTGCGCAAGGTCCGCGTGATGATCGCCGAGGCGGGGCTGGGCGACCGCATCGACGAGGTGGAGGTCACCACCTCGCCCATGGGTCCTGCGCGCGACCTGATCGCGGTCAACCCGCTGGGCAAGATCCCCGCGCTGCTGCGCGAGGATGGCCCGACGCTCTATGACAGCCGGGTGATCTGCCGCTTCATCGACAGCCTGAGCGACCACGACTTCTACCCGCAGACGCGGCTTTGGGACATCCTCGTGCTCGAGGCGACGGCGGACGGCATTCTCGACGCCGCAGTGCTTATGGTCTACGAGGCGCGGTTCCGGGACGAAACCCAGCGCTCTCAGGCGTGGCTCGACGGGCAATGGGCCAAGGTCGCGCGCGCGCTCGACGCGATCGAACAGCGGTGGATGTCGCATCTGGCCGGGCCGGTCGATGCGGGCCAGATCGCGGTGGGCTGCGCGCTGGGTTATCTGGATCTGCGGCATGGCGTGCGCAACTGGCGCGACGGCCGCCCCTATCTGGCCAACTGGTTCGAAAGCTTCGCGCAGCGCCCGTCGATGGCCGCGACCGTGCCCGCGGGTTGACGCGCGCAGGGCCGCATCGCACCTGCGACTTCATGCGCATCGCGAACGACTGGACGACCCGGGGGCACCCAGCTAAATAGCCCCCCGGGACGGCGCTGCCCCGGCAGCGCCATCATGCTGTATTGGCCCTTGCCGGCCCCGAACTGGAGATAACCTCGTGTCCCACGCAGAAGACCACGAAGGCACCCGGAGGGATTTCCTCTACTACGCCACCGCGGGCGCAGGCGCGGTTACCGCAGGGGCGGCGATCTGGCCGCTCGTGAACCAGATGAACCCCTCGGCAGACGTGCAGGCGCGGTCGTCGATCCGCGTCGACATCAGCGGCGTCGAAGTCGGCACCCAGATCAGCGTCAAGTTCCTGGGCAAGCCGGTCTTCATCCGCCGCCGCACGCAGGAAGAAATCGACGAGGCCCGCGCGGTCCAGCTTTCGGATCTTCCCGACCAGGTCGCGCGCAACGTCAACATCGGCGACGTGCCCGCGACCGACGAGAACCGCGCGCTGGACGAGGCCGGTGAATGGCTGGTCATGATGGGCGTCTGCACGCATCTCGGCTGCGTGCCGCTGGGTGACGGCGCGGGCGACTTCAACGGCTGGTTCTGCCCCTGCCACGGATCGCATTATGACACATCGGGACGCATCCGCCGCGGCCCGGCACCCGAGAATCTGCCGATTCCGGTCGTCGAGTTCGTCGACGCAGCAACGATCAAACTGGGATAAGGAAGCGCGCAATGGCTGGTATTCCTCACGATCATTACGAGCCGACGACCAAGGGCGAAAAGTGGCTGCACAGCCGCCTTCCCGTCGTCAGCCTGATCTACGACACCATCATGATCCCCACGCCCAAGAACCTGAACTGGATGTGGATCTGGGGCATCGTCCTCGTCTTTTGCCTTATGCTGCAAATCATCACCGGCATCGTTCTGGTGATGCATTACACGCCGCATGTCGACATGGCCTTCGCCAGCGTCGAACACATCATGCGCAACGTGAACGGCGGCTACATGCTGCGCTACCTGCACCAGAACGGCGCGTCGCTGTTCTTCATCGCGGTCTATGCGCATATCTTCCGCGGTCTCTACTACGGGTCCTACAAGGCCCCGCGCGAGATCACGTGGATCATCGGCATGCTGATCTACCTCTTGATGATGGGCACCGCCTTCATGGGTTATGTGCTGCCGTGGGGTCAGATGTCGTTCTGGGGCGCGACGGTCATCACCGGCCTCTTCGGCGCCATCCCGTTCATCGGTGAAGGTCTGCAGACCTGGCTTCTGGGCGGGCCCGCCGTGGACAACGCCACGCTGAACCGCTTCTTCTCGCTGCACTACCTGCTGCCCTTCGTGATCCTGGGCCTTGTCGTGGTGCATATCTGGGCCTTCCACACCACCGGCAACAACAACCCCACCGGGGTCGAGGTGCGCCGCGGGTCGAAGGAAGAAGCGAAGAAGGACACCCTGCCCTTCTGGCCCTATTTCGTCATCAAGGACCTCTTCGCACTGGCAGTGATCCTCGCGGTGTTCTGGGCGATCGTCGGATTCATGCCGAACTATCTCGGCCACCCCGACAACTACATCGAAGCCAACCCGCTGGTGACGCCCGCACACATCGTGCCGGAATGGTATTTCCTGCCCTTCTACGCGATCCTGCGCGCCTTCGACGGCGACGTCTGGATCGTGATCGCGGCGGATTTCCTGACCGCAGGCATCATCGACGCCAAGTTCTTCGGCGTTCTGGCGATGTTCGGCGCGATCGTGGTCATGGCACTGGCGCCCTGGCTCGACACGTCGTCGGTGCGCTCGGGCCGGTATCGCCCGATGTTCAAGTGGTGGTTCGCGCTGTTCATCGTGAACTTCGTCGTGCTGACCTGGGTCGGCGCGATGCCCGCCGAAGGGATCTACCCCTACATCGCACTGATCGGGTCGACCTACTGGTTCGCGTATTTCCTCGTCATCCTGCCGCTTCTGGGCGTGATCGAGAAGCCGCTGCCGCAACCGGCGACCATCGAGGAAGACTTCGCCGCGCATTACCCCAAGACATCGGGCAGCGCGTCGGGTCAGCCTGCGGCCACCCCGGCCGAATGAGAAAAGGACCGAGAGTGATGATCAAGAAACTGACGATCGGTTTGGTCACGGCGCTGGCCGTGACCGCCGGCCCGGTCCTTGCCGCGGGCAAGGCAGGCGAAGTCATCGACTATGAATTCGCCCATGAAGGCCCCTTCGGCGCCTATGACCAGAACCAGCTCCAGCGCGGGCTGCAGGTCTATACCGAAGTCTGCGCCGCCTGCCACGGCCTGCGCTATGTTCCGCTGCGCACGCTGGGCGACGAAGGCGGCCCCGGCCTGCCCGAGGACCAGGTCCTTGCCTATGCCGCGAATTTCGAGGTCTTCGACCCCGAGCTCGACGACTTCCGCCCGGCGACGCCGACCGACCACTTCCCCATGTCGGGACTCTCGAATGCACCCGACCTGAGCCTGATGGCCAAGGCGCGTGCGGGTTTCAGCGGGCCTTATGGTCTGGGTCTCAACCAGCTCTTCAAGGGCATGGGCGGGGCTGAATACATCGCGTCCCTGCTGACCGGCTATACCGGCGACGAGAAGGACGAGGCAGGCACCACCCTCTACAAGAACACCGCCTTCCCGGGCGGCTACATCTCGATGGCGCAGCCGCTCTACGACGATTCGGTCGAATATGCCGACGGCACGCCCGCGACGGTGGAGCAGATGTCGAAGGACGTCGCCGCCTTCCTGATGTGGACAGCGGAACCGAAGTTGATGGCGCGCAAGCAGGCGGGCTTCGTGGGCGTTCTGTTCCTCACCGTCCTGTCGGTGCTGCTCTACCTCACCAACAAGCGCATCTGGGCTTCGGTGAAGGGCAAGCGGGTCGCCTGACCCGGCCACCCGACAGGCTGCAAGACATAGACCCCGCGCCCCGGCGCGGGGTTTTTTCTTGCCCGGCCCTCAGGCGGCAGGAAAACCGTGACAGGCGGATGTGAATCGTATTAACATATCCTATCCCACCCGGCAGATCAGCCCTGAAAGGACAGACCATGGCCGAGACGGCGTCGCACCTGCCCAACCTCACCAAGGCCGATCTTCCGCCCCGGGTCACGGCAGCCGATCTCCAGCGTCCCTCGCGCTATACCGAGGAAGCGCTGGCGCGGCACAAGCGGGAGGGGCTCGACCTCGCCATCCGGGCGCGATGGGTTGCGCTGACGGTCATCGCGATCATGCTGCCCTTTCTCAACCAGACATGGAGCGTGCTGTACTTCCACGCCCTCTTGGTGCTGCTCGCGGTCAACGGCTGGGCCATGTGGCGCGTGGGCCGGGTGGGACGGTCGGGCGCGGAACTGGCGCTGATCTTCGTGGACCTTGCTCTGATGACGGTGGCGGTGGCGTTGCCCAACCCCTTCGCCCCGCAGGACTGGCCCACAGCCATGACCTTCGAATTCGGCAGTTTCATCTATTTCTTCGTGATCCTGGCCGGGGGCACGCTGGCCTATTCCTGGCGCACGATCCTGGCCATCGGGAACTGGACGGCGATTCTGTGGATGGGCGCGGTGGCGGCGGTCTGGTATTTCGGCCGCACGATCCCGGAGCTTTCCGACGCGGCAGCGGTGGCCTTCGGAGCCGACACCGCGCTGCTTGAACTTCTCGACCCCAACAATATCGATTTCGACATCCGCATTCAGGAAGTCGTCGTCTTCCTGATCACCGCCTTCACGCTGGCCATCACCGTGCGGCGGTTCAACCGCCTGCTTCTGGACAACGCCGCGCTGGAACGCGAACGCGCGAACCTGTCGCGCTATTTCTCGCCCAACGTGGTGGACGAGCTGTCGAAGAACGACGAACCGCTCAAACAGATCCGCACCCATGATGTCGCGGTGCTCTTCGTCGATATCGTGGGCTTCACGCAGGTCGCCGCCGACCGCCCGCCCGAAGAGGTCATCACGCTTCTGCGCGGCTTTCACCAGCGGATGGAGGCCGAGGTGTTCCGCCATGACGGCACGCTCGACAAATATCTGGGCGACGGGCTGATGGCGACCTTCGGCACACCCTTCGCCGGGGACCGTGACGCGCTGAACGCGCTGGCCTGCGCGCAGGCGATGATCGCCGTCATGGCCGCCTGGAACGCCGAGCGCGCCGCGGCGGGCGAAGACGCGATCCGCATCAGCATCGGGCTGCATTTCGGCCCCGTGGTCGTGGGCGACATCGGCGCGAACCGGCTGGAATTCGCGGTGATCGGCAATACCGTCAACGTGGCCAGCCGCCTTGAAAAGCTGACCCGCGCGATGGGGGCGACGCTGGTCGTCAGCGACCACCTGCGCGGCGAGGTGCTGAAGTCCGGCGGCGACGCCGCGCTCACCGCCGCGCTGCAACCGCGCGGCGCACAGGCGATCCGCGGGCTCGACCAGCCCGTCGAGGTCTGGTCGGTCTAACGCGGCAGCGGCGTCGCGTGGCGGTCATAGGGCCGCCAGTCGGTGATCTCGGGGTAATACATCGCGCGCCACTTCTTCACGCGGGGGTTCATGATCCGCCGCCAAAGCGGCGGGATCATCGCCGCGATGGTCATCACCGGATAGCCATAGGGCAGTTGTGGCGCGTCCTGATCCGAGTGGTTCTGCAGAAGCGGAAACCGGCGGTCGGGCTTGTAGTGATGGTCGGAATGGCGCTGCAGGTTGATCAGAAGCCAGTTCGACGCCTTCTGCGCCGCGTTCCAGCTGTGGCGCGGAAGGACATGTTCGTATTTGCCCTCGCCCAGATGTTTGCGCGTCAGCCCGTAATGTTCGACGTAGTTCACCAGTTCCAGCTGCCAGACCGCCGTGCCCGCCTGCACAAGGAACAGTCCCAGCCCCGACCAGCCCCCGATCGCGAAGGCCAGCGCCAGCATGGCCGCCTGCAGCGCCCAATAGCGCCAGAACGGGTTCGAGATGTCATGCCACGGCCGGTTGCGCCGGGCCTGCTGCGCCGCCTCGGCCCGGAAGGCCGAGATCAGGCTTTCTTTCAGCACGCGCGGATAGAAGCGGTGGAACCCTTCGTTGTAGCGCGCCGTCACCGGATCGCGCGGGGTGCCGACATAGCGGTGATGCACCAGAAGATGCTCCGACCGGAAATGCGAATACAGCACCATCGCCAGAAGGATATCGCCCAGCCAGCGCTCCGCCCGGTTCTTCTGGTGCATCAGTTCGTGGGAATAGTTGATGCCCACCGTCCCGCTGACCACGCCCATTCCGAAGAAGACCATGATCTTCTCGAAGCTCGTCAGGTGATCGCTGGCGGTGACATACCAGATCAGCCCGAACAGCGTGGCGAACTGCAAGGGCGCCCAGACCAGCGTGACCGCGCGGTACCAGAAAAGATCATCGTCCGTCGCTGAAAGATCGGCGTTCTCGGTCTCGAACCCCAGAACCCCGTCGGCGGCGGCAAAGAGATACCAGGTGACGACCGGCAGCAGCAGAACGCTCCAGCCACCATGGGCGGCGCTGATCCAGGCCAGCGGCAGAAGCGCCAGCGATATCCAGAAAGGGGCAGCGCGCTGCCAGCGCGCCAGTTGGTCGGGTGCGATCATCTGCGCGGGGTCTCCGGCTGCTCGTCTCTTGCGCGCGATCATACCGTGTCCGCCGGGCCGCTGTCACGCATCAGGTCGAAGGCCTTGCGCATCACCGTGGGCATGTCGCCGGGGCGGAAGGCATGGGCGTCGAGGAAATAGCCCCGCGCCGGGGCGGCATCGGCGGGCAGTGCGGCGACCATCACGTCAAGGATCAGGTGAAAATGCGTGAAGGTGTGGCGCACTTCGGCACCCAGCGCCCGCCAGTCGCCGTCGCAGGGCGGCGCGGGGAAGGGCGCAGTGTCGGCCCAATCCGTGCCGGGCCAGCCCAGCATGCCGCCCAGAAGGCCCCTGTCGGGCCGCGTCTCCACCAGCCAGGCGCCATCGGCGCGCCGGCCCAGATAGACCGTGCCCCGCCGCACGGGCTTGGCCTTCTTGGGCGTCTTGCGCGGCAGGTCCGCCGCCGTGCCCGCCACCCGCGCGGCGCAAGGCGCGCGCCAGGGGCAGAGGCCACAGGCCGGATTGCGCGGCGTGCAGATCGTGGCGCCCAGATCCATCACCGCCTGCGCGTAATCGCCGGGCCGCACATCCGGCGTCAGCGCCGCCGCGCGTGCGCGCAGGGTCTCTTTCGATCCGGGCAGGGGGTCGTGGATGTCGTGGAGCCGCGCCATGAC
>CAZNMV010000040.1:7857-14492 GCA_964573835.1 uncultured Aestuariivita sp.
GGGTCTCTTTCGATCCGGGCAGGGGGTCGTGGATGTCGTGGAGCCGCGCCATGACGCGTTCGACATTGCCGTCAAGGACCGTCTCGGGCCTGTCAAAGGCGATGGCGGCGATGGCGGCGGCCGTATAGGGCCCGATCCCCGGCAGGGCGATCAGCCCGTCATGCGTGTCGGGAAAGACCCCGCCCAGATCATGGGCCACCACGCGCGCGCATTTCAGGAGGTTGCGCGCCCGGGCGTAATAGCCAAGCCCGGCCCATTCGCCCATGACCTCTGCATCTTGCGCCGCCGCCAGCGCGGTCACACTCGGCCACCGCGCGGTGAAGCGGTGGAAATAGTCCTTCACCGCCGCGACGGTGGTCTGCTGCAGCATGATCTCGGACAACCAGACGCGATAGGGATCGGGGCGCGCACCGCCCGCGCGGTCGGCGGGGGCCACGCGCCAGGGCAGGACGCGGGCATGGACATCGTACCAGTCCAGCAGGTCTTCGGAACGGGGCGTCACGTCACGCAAGATTTATGCCCTTCTTCTGCGGTTTCGCTGGTGCCCATCGGGCCAAGGTCTAGAATAGTGCGGATTACAAGGAAACCACGCCCATGTCCCGCCGCGACAGCTCAACGAAGGGATTCCGCCAGACCGGAGCGCTTCTGTCCGGCGACATCCGCCGCATGGGCGAAAGCCGGGGCTTTGCGGTGTCGCGCGTGCTGACCCACTGGGCCGAGATCGCGGGCGAAGACCTGGCCCGCCTCTGCCGCCCGGTCGAGGTGAACTATCCGCGCGGATCTTTCGGCGCGACACTGACCGTGCTGACCACCGGCGCACAGGCCCCGATGCTCGAGATGCAGAAGGAAACCCTGCGCGCCCGCGTCAACGCCGCCTATGGCTACAACGCCATCGCGCGCATCCGCATCACCCAGACCGCGCCAACGGGCTTTGCCGAAGGGCAGGCGGTCTTCGGCCCCGCGCCCGCGCCAAAGACGCCCGAGATCGATCGGGTTGCAGCCCGCCGCGCGACCCAGACCGCGACCGGCATCCACGACGATGAACTGCGACAGGCCCTTGAACGTCTGGGCCGGAACGTTCTATCGAACCGCAAACACTGAAAGGGATGACATGACCCGTCTTGTTGCCTTGTCCGCAGCCATCCTTGCCCTGGGCATCGCCGCCTGGCTTGTCTTCGGCGGCAACCGCACGACCGAACCGGTGGCCGAGGCCCCGGCCACCACGGCGACCAGCGGGGAACAGACCGCGACCACCGAAGGCGCGGCCGAGGTCGATATCTCGACCATCGCCGAAATGTCGCTGGGCAATCCCGATGCCAAGGTCACGGTGATCGAATACGCCTCGTACACCTGCCCGCATTGCGCGACCTTCCACAACGGGCCGTTCAAGCAGCTCAAGGCAGACTACATCGACACCGGCAAGATCGAGTTCGTCTACCGCGAGGTCTATTTCGACCGCTTCGGCCTCTGGGCCTCGATGCTGGCGCGCTGCGGGGGGGCCGAACGGTTCTTCGGCATGACCGACCTGATCTATCTGGGTCAGGACACCTGGGCGCGCGCGGGCGACCCCGCGCTCATCGCCGAAGAACTGCGCCGGATCGGCCGTCTGGCCGGGCTGGATGACGCCGCACTCGACGCCTGCCTGCTCGACGATACCAAGGCGCGCACGCTGGTCGCGTGGTTCCAGGCCAATGCCGAGGAACACGGCATCGAATCGACGCCGAGCTTCGTGATCAACGGCAAGACCTACCAGAACATGTCCTATGCCGACATGTCGGGCCTGATCGACGCGGCGCTGGCCGAGTGATGGCCGCCCCCCTCGCCGGTCTCAAGGTCGTCGAACTGGCGCGCATCCTGGCCGGCCCCTGGGCCGGTCAGACGCTGTCGGATCTGGGCGCCGAGGTGATCAAGGTCGAAAGCCCCGCGGGCGACGATACCCGCGCCTGGGGGCCGCCCTTCGTGACGCGGGGCGACGATGTCTCGGCCGCCTATTACCATTCCTGCAACCGCGGCAAGGCGTCGGTCACCGTCGATTTCACCACCCCCGAGGGGCAGGAGAAAGTGCGCGATCTCGTCCGCGACGCCGATATCGTGATCGAGAATTTCAAGGTGGGCGGGCTGGCGAAATACGGGCTCGATTACGCAAGCCTGTCGCAGGTGAACCCGGGCCTGATCTATTGTTCGATCACCGGCTTCGGCCAGACCGGGCCCTATGCCCACCGCGCAGGGTACGATTTCATCATCCAGGGGATGTCGGGCCTGATGTCCATCACGGGCGAGGCCGACGGCCAGCCGCAGAAATCCGGCGTTGCCATCACCGATATCTTCACCGGCATCTATTCGGTGACCGCGATCCTCGCCGCGCTGCACCAGCGCGCGCAGACGGGGCGTGGCCAGCAGATCGACATGGCGCTTCTGGATGTCGCCGTGGCGGTCACCGCGAACCAGGCGATGAACTATCTCACGACCGGGACCGCACCGGGGCGGATGGGCAACGCGCATCCGAACCTCACGCCCTATCAGGTCTTCGACTGCGCGGACGGGCATATCATCATCGCCACCGGCAACGATGCGCAGTACCGGCGGCTTTGCGGGATCCTCGGGCTGCCGGACATGGCCGAAGACCCAGCCTACCGACACAACCGCGACCGCATTGCCAATCGGGGCGACATGATCGCCCGCCTGAACGACGCAACGAAGCGGCGCGGGCGCGACGATCTGCTGGCGGCGTGCGAGGGCGAAGGCGTGCCCGCCGGTCCGATCAACGATCTGGCCGATGTCATGGCCGACCCGCAGGTGCAGGCGCGCGGCATGAAGATCGAGCTGGACGGCGTGCCGGGGGTCAGATCGCCCTTCCGGTTCTCGGATGCCGAGCTTGCGCTGCACCGGCCTGCCCCGAAGCTCGGCGAAGACGGCTGAGCGCCCGTTTTCTTGCCAAGAAAACGGGCCGGAAACCTACAAGGTTTCCGGCAGCCCCAAGGCCCTTCTGATGCGCGACATGACCGCGTCTTCCTCTTCCACGTTAAGCCGCACCGGCAGGGTGATGACCTTGTGGCGGAACGACGCCGGCAAGCGCACCGCATCCTTTTCCGTCGTCACCATCTGCGCGCCAAGCGCCCGCGCTTCCGCCTCCAGCCGGGTCAGGAGTGCGGCCGACAGCGTCTGGTGATCGTCAAGCGCCTCGGCCCGCAGCACATCTGCCCCGAGCGCCCGCAGCGTCGCGAAGAACTTCGACGGGTTCCCGATCCCCGCGAAGGCAAGGACCGGCGTGCCCGACCACGCCATGCCCGTGCGCAGCGGTTCCAGCGCCGCGCGCACGCGCGGCAGCGCGGGCGGCAGGGGCCAGGTCTGGGCGAAAACGCCCTGCGCCATGCTGTCGCCGATGGTCAGGATCATGTCGGCCCGCGCCAGCCCCGCCGCGACCGGTTCGCGCAAGGGCCCCGCAGGCGCGCAGCGCCCGTTGCCGAAACCCTGCACCGCATCCGCGACGACGACCGAAAGGTCCTTGTGCAGCCCCGGGTTCTGGAACCCGTCATCCATGATGAGGACGGTCGCCCCCGCCGCCTCGGCCAGCTGCGCGGTGGCGGCGCGGTCGGCGCCGATCCAGACCTCGCCGAAGGCGGCCATGAGCAGCGGTTCATCCCCCACCTGCGCCGCGCTGTGGCGTCCGGGCTGCACCTGCAGCGGCCCCTTGAGGCTGCCGCCATAGCCGCGGCTCAGGACATGCGGCTCCTGCCCCTTGTCGCGCAGCCGCTCCATCAGCCAGATCACCGTGGGCGTCTTGCCGGTGCCCCCCAGATTGAGGTTGCCCACGCAGATCACCGGCACGCCCGCCCTGTGCGCGGGCGCATGCGCCACGCGCCGCGCCGTCGCCCGCGCCGTCAGCGCCCCCAGCGGCGCGAGCAGCCGCGCCTGCCAGCCGGGCGCGCGCGGCGGGTTGAACCAGAAGGCGGGCGGCCGCATCAGCTCAGCCCCGCCCGGTCAAGCCGGTCCTGGATCGCGTCGATGAGCTGGTCGGCCCCGCCCGCGCCTTCCGACACGATCTCCCACCCGGCCAGCGCCATCGACGCTGCCCGGTCGGGCGCGATGGTCTGCATTACGCCCGCCGAGAGGCCCATGGCGTCCTTCACGATCCGCGCCGCCCCCGCCGAGGCGAGCCGTGAATAGGCGGCAAGGTGGTCGCGCACATTCGGACCATAGAGCACCGCCGACCCCATCGCCGCGGCGTCAAAAGGGTCGCGCCCGCCCTGACCCGGCACCAGCGACGACCCGATGAAGGCAACCGGGGCAACGCGGTACCACAGGCCCATATGCCGCCCGCCCGGGGCCACCAGAACCTGCGTCAGATCGTCGGGGGCTTCGCCCGCGTCCCAGTCGGCGGTGCGCAGACCGGCAGCGCGCGCCCGCGCGATGAGGTCCTGCGCACCATCGGGCCAGGCGGGCGTCGCCACCAGCAAAAGCCGGTGCGCCAGCCGCACGGCACTGGCCTGCGCGGCCAGAACCTCGCCCGCCTCTTCGGGCTGCAGATGCGCGGCAAGCCAGACGGGACGCCCCGCCAGCACTTCGGTCACGTCGGCGATGGCGTCCTCGTTCACCGGCAGGGGTGTGCCGCTGACCAGCAGCGGCGATCCCCGCGTGATCCGCGCCGCGGGGACGCCCAGCATCACCAGCCGCGCCGCCGCATCGTCATCCGCGGCGAAGACCTGGTCGAAGGCGGTGAGGCTTTCGCGCGTCAACGCCCCGCGCCAGCCCGCCGGCGCCGGAAGGTCCGCGGATTCGGTATCGGCCAGGATCATCGGCAGGGCCCGGCGCCGCGCCTGCGCGATCACGTTGGGCAGAAGTCGTCCGCCGACCCAGACGCAGAGATCAGGCCGCCAATGGGTCAGGAAGGCTTCGGCCGTCTCGGGGTGGTCGGGGCCCAGATCCTCGGTCCAGTCCATGCCGTCGCGGGCCCCCGCCCGCCCGTCGCCCGCTTGCGTCAGAACGGCAGCGACGCCCACGCGCTGCATCCGCAGCTTGGCGGCGATGTCGCGCGCCACCGCGCCGCGCGCGGCGCTGCAGGCGTGAAACCATACGACCGTGCCTGCGGGCCGGTCGGGCCGCGCCTGCCCCCGGGGCGGACGCCGCCCCCGCGACACAAGCCGATAGGCCGCAAGGCTGAATGACCGTGCCACCGCCCTAACCCCCGGTCGCCGCTGTCCGGACCTGCGTCATGCCCGCTCCGCTTTGCCCCCGAAGGCACCCTGAGCCACGCCCCGGCACCGGTCAAGCCGGGGCCAGCGCGCGCATCAGCCCGGCATGAAGCGCACGGCCCCCCGCCACGAGCCCCGGCAGGCGCGGATGCGCATTGTTGAACCGCAGCGCGGCACCCGCCCGGTCGGTCACCGCCGCCCCGGCTTCGTCAAGGATCACGGCGCCTGCCGCCACGTCCCATTCCCAGGCGGGAAAGACGGTGAGCATGGCGTCGAACCGCCCCTCGGCCACCAGCGCCATGCGATAGGCAAGCGACGGGCGATAACTGCGTTCCATCACCGGGACAGCCCCGCGCCAGTGCTGCGGGTCGAGCGATCCGCGGTTGGTGAGCATGCGCGCGCCTTCCACCTCGGCCCGCGCGCCCGGCGCGATGGCCTGCCCGTTCAGCGCCGCCCCGGCACCCCGCGCCGCGGCATAAAGCAGATCGCGCTGCGGCAGGTAGATCACCCCGGCCACCGCCACGCCGCCGCGCACGACCGCCAGCGCATGCGCCCAGGTGCGCGACCCTTCGGCAAAGCTGCGCGTCCCGTCGATCGGGTCTATGACGAAGGCCGCGTCACAGGACAGGCGCGCGGCGTCATCCTCGGTCTCTTCGGACAGCCAACCGTATTCGGGCCGCGCGGCGCGCAACCGGTCTTCCAGCATCTCGTTCACGGCGATGTCGGCCTCGGTCACGGGGCCTGCATTGCCCGACTTCTCCCACCGCTTGGCGCGCCCGCCCGCCAGCGGCGAGGCGATCCGCCCCGCCTCGAGCGCGGCGTCGATCAGGAGCTCGAGGTCAGTCGCCTGCAAGGGTCATCCCTTCGACGAGAAGCGACGGCACCACGCGGCTGAGCCAGGGGCGCGCGTCATTGGCAGGTATCAGGCGCAGCGCCATGTCGCGCAGGTTGCCCGCGATGGTGCATTCGTTGACCGGATAGGCGATCTGCCCGTTCTCGACCCAGAAGCCCGTCGCGCCGCGCGAATAATCGCCCGTGTTGGGGTTGATCGTCGATCCGATCATCGACGTCACCAGAAGCCCCGTGCCCATGTCGCGGATCAGGTCGTCGCGGCTGGCCGTGCCTTGCGTCAGTTCGAGGTTCCAGGCGCTGGGCGACGGCGGGGCCGATGTGCCGCGCGCCGCGTTCCCGGTCGACGCCATCCCCAGCTTGCGCCCGGTGGCCAGATCCAGCGTCCAGCCGGTGAGCACGCCGTTTTCCACCACCGCGCGCCGCCGCGTGGGCAGGCCTTCGGCGTCGAAGGGGCGCGATCCGCCGATGCGCGGGCGGTGCGGGTCTTCGACCAGCGACAGCGCCTGCGGCAACACCTGCTCGCCCAGCGCGCCGCGCAGCCAGGACGACCCGCGCGCGATGGCGCTGCCGTTGATCGCCGCCATCAGGTGC
>CAZNMV010000041.1:0-1170 GCA_964573835.1 uncultured Aestuariivita sp.
CTCGGCCGCGATCACCGCGCGGCTGTCATCGGTCGAACAATCGTCGAGGATGATCAGCTCAAGCTCAGGATAACCCTGATCGGCGATGGATTGCAGCCTTTGCGGCAGATAGGCCGCGTGGTTGTAATTCGGCACGATGACCGACACGCGCGGGCAGAAGCCGGGCGCGCGCAGGTCGGTATAGCTGCGCGTCTCGCGCCGCTCGGCCCGGCCGTGTCGGGCGTAATGCAGCAGCGGGTTGCCCCCCGAGGCCCGCAGGTCGGGGTGGCGTTCCAGATAGAACCGCGTCGAAAACCACGGCGCCGGGTCATGGCCCAGCCGCCAGCCCAGCATCAGGTAATGCAGCGCCGGGTCGATCCCGCCCGTCGCGTGACGCGCGGCGTAAAACTCCGCATCGACCAGCGGCGCGATCGCGGCAAGCTCTGCCCGGTCATGCGCCGCCCAGTCCGGCGTGATCTCAGGGTCGGGCAGGGCGCGCGCAGGCCGCCCCTCGGCCCTTCCATGCAGCACCCAGTGCAGGAACGGATCGATCCCGCCCGCCGCGATATCGGGGTTGGCCCCCAGATAGAACCGCCCGTCGAAGCCAGGCGCAGGGTCGCGCCCCTCACGCCAGCCCAAAGCCAGATAATGCAGCAGCGGCGGCACGCGGTCATGGTCCAGATCGGGGTGCGCCCGCCGATAGAAGGCATCGTCGAAGGCTGCCGCGATGCGGGCGGTCTGCACCGCCGACAGCCCCAGCACGTCGCGCGCATAGGCGGCCGCCCCGGGCCAGCTTTCCGGGTCGCGTGCCAACCGGCCTTCGGCGCGGCCATGCAGTACCCAGTGAACAAAGGGGTTCTCCGACCAGCCGGCGATGTCGGGATTGGCCCGCAGATAGAAGCGCGTGCTGAAATCACGGCAGGGGTCGCGCCCTTCGCGCCAGCCCACTGTCATGAAATGCACGAAGGGATCGGCCCGCTGCCCCACCACGTCGGCATGGCGGGACAGATAGAAGGCATCGTCGAAGGCCGCGCGCAGGGCGGGCAGGCTGCCCGCAGGCACGCCGGGCAGTTCCGGCGGCACCGTCGACAGGCCCAGCCGCCGCCCCGTCGCCACCCAATGGGCGAAAGGGTGATGCGGCGCGGGCGCGTGGGTCGCGGCGTAATGCGCGGTGTTGAAATCGGGCCGGGG
>CAZNMV010000041.1:1270-14223 GCA_964573835.1 uncultured Aestuariivita sp.
TGCCCGGCGGCACGGTATCGCCCCCGGCGGGCCTGCCCCGGCGCACCCAGTGCAGGAACGCGTCTTCAGGCAGGACATTCTGCGCGGCGGCATAGAAGCGCGTGTGAAAATCCGGCCTCGGATTGCGCCCTTCGATGCAGCCCTGAGCCAGGTAATGCATCAGGGGGTCCAGCCCCGCCGCACCGACATCCGCGTTCTCACGCAGGTAATAGACCGCATCGAACGCCGCCCGCAGCGCGGCCAACGGCGGCAGCGGGTCGCCGGACAGGGCCACCGCGAAAGAGGCCTGCGCCTCGGCAAAGCCCTGCGCGGTCATTGCGCCGCCGCCTCCCGCGTCAGGCCGAAGACCATATGCGTCAGGAACCGCAACTGCCGCTCCGTCATCTGCTGCGGCGTGAGGTAATCATAGCGGTGATGCTCCACCGGCGGAAACAGCCGTTCGCGCCCCGGGAAATAGCGCGCGCAGACCGACTGGTTCACCCCGGCATAGAAATGCACCACGCTGTCACGCTGGTCGCGCGTCAGAAGCGACACGCGCCGCCCGGCTGTATAGGCCGCCCCGGTCAGCCGCCCCACGCCGGCATAGAAGGCATTGTCATGCGCATCGCGGAAAATGCCGCGATTGCCCGCGACCAGCGGCGTGATGACGTCGTTGTAGCTGGGGTTTTCCTGCGGGAAATCGGTGCGCAGGCCCGGCGTCGCGGGATCGACGCCCAGACAGGTCAGGAAATCCTGCAGCAGATCGCCCTGCACCAGATCGGCCCGGTCGAAGATGCGCAAGCTGACATTGCCTTCGCCCACCGCATGTTCCCACCCCGCCGCGACCTTGTCCCAATGGCCGTATTGCGTCAGCGCCTTCAGAAGCCAGGCGTGAAAGTCTGCCTCGACCTTGGAATGCCATTGCTGCCAGGCCGAGGTGAGCAATTCGTCCTGCCGCCGGACATACAGGATCACGCGCGCCTCGAGCCCGGACAGCGCCTGCAGGAACCGCTGGTGATTGCCAAGGTTCGACAGGTTCTCGGCCGACAGCAGCACCGCGCGGTCCGGCCCCGCCGCCTCCGACAGGGCAAGAAGGCGCTGCCGGAGCAACCCGGGGTCGGGATCGGTGATCAGCGACTGCAGCGCAAAGACATGTTCGCCGCTTACCGTGCCGTCGGTGCCAAGCGACCGGTCGGGAACCAGATATCCCAGATCGCCCAATGCGGCGGCATTGCTGCGCAGGCAGGACTGGATGGCGGAACTTCCCGTCTTGGCGGCCCCGATATGCAGGACGATGCGCGCCATGATGATCCCCCGGATCGGATGAAGATGCGCCCTGTCTCCCCAATTTTGGTTAACCGCAACTTAACCGCGGCCCCGCCTCGCGGAAAATCGCCCTCACATCCGTCCGCCCAGCACCGCCATGCCCAGGATCGCATCGCCAAGCCACCCGTGCCGCCGCACCCCCGCCGCCCGCAGCGACCGCAGCCGCGCCACCCCGGCCCCCCGGGGCAGGCCGCGCAGATGGGCGAGCACCCCGCGCGCATCCTCGGTGAGAAACGGCTCGACCCGACCCAGCGCACCAAGGTTGGCATCGACCCAGGCGCGGTAATCACCCCGGGCAATCGCCCGCATCCGCCGCAGATGCGCGCGCGGTCCGGCATGCGCGCCCAGCAGGTTGCGGTCATGCTGCCGGTACAGCAGCACCGCCGCCGGATCGACGATCACCCGCGCACCCGCCCCCGACAGAAGCAGGTAAAGCCACCAGTCGTGAAACGGCACCGTCCCCGGATCGCCCGCGCGCCGCACGATTTCCAGTGCCTCGGCCGACAGAACGGCGCTGTGCCCGCTGACCAGGTTCTGCACCAGCGCATTGCCGAAAGACGCGACCGCCCCGCCCGTCCGCGATCGCCCGGTGATGCGCAGGTCGGGCCCCGCATGCAGGCTCTGCCCGCCATAAAGCACCGCCCCCGCCCCCGCGACATGGTCCAGCGCGCGGTCGATCTTGAACGGCAGCCAGACATCGTCCTGATCCGACAGCGCCACGATTCCCGGCGGCAGATCGGGATGCCTGAGAAGCGACAGGAAATTCGCGGCCGCCCCCCGGCAGGGCCCGTCGAACAGCCGCACGTCATGACGCGGATGCCGCCGCGCGAAATCGGTCACGATGGCGCGGGTGTCATCCATCGACCCGTCGTCGCTGACCCAGAGCGACCAGTTCCCGTGGGTCTGCGCCAGAAACGATTCGAGCTGCGCCGGAAGCCAGCGCGCACCATCGCGCGTCGCCATCAGGATGGTGACATGCGGCCTGTGACCCCGCCGCACGGGCAGGGGCGATGACAGGTGCAGGGGTTTGACGTGCAGCATCGCCAGCCTTTCGCGACGGATCGGCGGCACCCTAGGCCCTTTGAGATAAATTCCGGGTAAACGCCATATCCTTGCCGCTTTTGCAGCCCACCTGCCGTCCCGCCACCCCTCCAGCCTGCGCTCCGGGCAAGATGGGGGTAGACCGGAAATGGGCTGGATCAGCTTTCTGCATCGTCTGACGACTGTGCCGCAGGCCTTCTCGCCGGGCCTGTCCGATCTGGCCTTCGTGACGGCGGGCGGACAGACGCACCTGATCGAGGGCAACATGGGGGCGACGGCGCTGTCGTCGTGGACGATGGGCACGGGGCTGACCCAGCGCGCGCAGATCACGCTGCCCCCCGGACAGGGCCTGCCCATGCCCACAATCCTCGCGCCGTGGGAAGACGGGGCCGACAGCCTGATCTGGGCGGGCGGCATGGGCGGCGCGGGCGCGCAGCTGTACCGCGTGACCGCGACAGGGCAGATGCAGGCGCTGACCGGGCTTGGCCCGCAGGCGGGCAGCGTCGTCTCGATCGCGCCGGTGAGCATCGGCAACACCGCGCTGGTCTTCACCGCCGCGCGCGGGTCCGACCGGATCACCGCCTGGCAACGGCAGGGCGACGGCAGCTTCACGCAGGCCGACAGCCTCCGGCTGATCCCCGATGGCCCGGGGCACGACCATGTCACGCTGACCACCGCGCAGGCGGGGGGCGAGACATGGCTTCTTGCCGCCTCCCACAACGATCACAGCCTGACGAGCTTCCGCATCACCCCACAGGGCATGGCCGACCGCACCGCGCGGCTTGGGGCCGATGGGGGCCTTGGCGTGGCACAGCCCACCCATGTGCAGACCGTCACCTTTCAGGGCGATACCTACGCGATCCTGGGCGCGGCGGGGACAAGCTCGGTCTCGGTCATCCGGCTCGATCCCGATGGCGCGCTGGTCGTCACCGATCAGGTGAACGATACGCTCGACACCCGGTTTCAGGGCGTCACAGCGCTTACCGTGGCCGAGTCTCAAGGCAGGGTCTATGTGCTGGCCGCTGGGTCCGATGACGGGCTGACGGTGATGACGCTTCTGCCCGGGGGGCGGCTTGTCGGGCTAGATGCCGTGGCGCATGTCACCGGTCAGGGCCTGTCGAACCCCACGGCGCTTGCCGCCCATGTGGCTGTAACCGGCGAAATCCGTGTCTACGCCGCCGATCAGGGCAGCGGTCTGCCCGCAGGCTACGTGATCGACGCCGATATTGGCGGCGGACAGATCCTGACCGCGCAGCCCGGCGGCGGCGTGTTGGCAGGCACGGCAGGCGACGACATCCTGCTGGGCGGCCCCGGCAACGACAACCTGCGGGGTGAAGGAGGGCGCGACATCCTTCTCGACGGCGCAGGGCGCGACACCATGTTCGGCGGGCCGGGCGCCGACATCTTCGTTCTCACCGCCGATGGGGAAACCGACCGCATCCAGGATTTCGAACCGGGGATAGACCGGATCGATCTGTCCGGCATGACGCAGCACGCCTCGCTTGACGCGATCACGTTTCAGCCGCAGGCGAATGGCGTGCGCCTGATCGTCGGCGGCGAGACGGTGCAGATCGTCACCGCCACCGGCCAGCCCCTGACCCGGCAGGATTTCACCACCGCCGATCTCTTCGATCTCTGGCACATCGACACCGCCGTGGCGGTCGCCGCCCGCATCCTCGACGGCGGCAACGGCGCCGAGACCCTGACCGGGGGCCCGAGCGACGACATGCTCTCGGGCGGCGGCGGCAACGACCTGCTGCGCGGCGACATGGGCAGCGATCTCTTGAACGGCGGCCCGGGCGCCGACCGGCTCGAAGGCGGCCCCGGCACCGACACCGCCGACTACACCGGGTCGGTCGGATCGCTCCGTGTCGATCTTCTGTTTCCCCACATCAACACCAACATCGCGACAGGCGACACCTACCTTTCGATCGAGAACCTCATCGGATCTCAGGGCATGGACAACCTGCGCGGCACGCAGGGCGGGAACCGCATCCAGGGGATGGCCAATGTCGACTACATCTTCGGGCGGCAGGGCGACGACACGCTCGACGGTGGGATCGGCGACGATGTCCTCTTCGGCGGGCCGGGCGCGGATGTCCTGATCGGCGGGCCGAACCGCGACCGGGCGCAATATTCGGAATCGCTTACCCCGTTGCTGGTCGATCTGCGCGACCCCGCGCGCAACACGGGCGAGGCGGCAGGAGACACCTACCTGTCGATCGAGGATCTGGCAGGCGGCCGCTTCAATGACACGCTCTTCGGCGACAGCGGCGCGAACCGCCTGTTCGGTCGCGAAGGGCAGGATCAGCTCTTCGGCCGCGAGGGGAATGATATCCTGAACGGCGGCGCCCATGCCGACCGGCTTGATGGCGGCCCGGGCAACGACACGCTGCGCGGCGGCACCCATAACGACACCTTCGTCTTCAACGGCGGCCGCGACGTGATCGAGGATTTCACCTTCAGCCACGCCGACCGCATCGCCATCGACCGCGACGTGCTGCCTGCTGGCCCTGTCCTGTCGCCCGCGCAGGTGGTCGCCACCTTCGCGCGCGTCACCGGCGGGCAGGTCGTCTTCGACTTCTTCGACGGAAACCAGCTGGTGCTGCAGAACCTGTCATCGACCGCCGGTCTCGCCGATGCGGTGATCCTGATCTAGCGCGCGTAACCTGGGCCCTGATGCCAGCGCCAGGCATCGGCGATCATCGTGCGCATGTCAGACCGTTCGGCGCGCCAGCCCAGTTCCGTCTCGGCCCGGGTGGACCCGGACACAAGGCAGGCGGCATCGCCCGCGCGGCGCGGGCCTTCGGTGACCGGCACGGGGCGGTTGGTCACGGCCCCTGCCTCGTCGATCACCTCGCGCACGGTGAAGCCTGTGCCCGTGCCCAGGTTGAAGACGCGGTTTCCCTTGCCCGCCAGAAGCCAGTCCAGCCCCTGCAGATGCGCCGCCACCAGATCGCTGACATGGACATAATCGCGGATGCAGGTGCCGTCGCGCGTCGCGTAATCGGTGCCGTGAATGGTCAGGCCCGGGCGCGTGCCGGCAATGGCGTCAAGCATGACCGGGATCAGATGCGTCTCGGGGCGGTGATGTTCACCGATCTCGCCGTCCGGGTCGGCGCCCGCCACGTTGAAATAGCGGAAGATCACATGGTTCAGACCATGCGCCGCGCCGAAGTCGCGCAGGATCATCTCCATCGCCAGCTTGGACGATCCATAGGCGTTGCTGGGCTTCTGGTCCGTCATCTCGTCGAGCAGGACATTGTCCTGATCGCCATAGGTCGCGCAGGTGGACGAGAAGACGAAGTTCATGCAGCCCGCCGCCACCGCCGCCTCGGCCAGCGTCAGCCCGCCAAGGACGTTGTTGCGCCAATAGGTGCCGGGGATCCGCATGGCGTCGCCCACAAGGTTGATCGCGGCGAAATGCATCACCGCGACGGGGCGGTGCGCGGCGAAAACCGCGTCCAGCCGCGCGCGGTCGGTCAGGTCGCCTTCTTCGAACGGGCCGAAGCGCACCGCGTCACGCCAGCCCGTCGACAGGTTGTCATAGGTCACGGGCACCCAGCCGGCGGCTTTCAGCGCCTTGCAGGCATGCGACCCGATATAGCCCGCGCCTCCGGTGACAAGGATGGTCTTCGACATGTCCGGTTCCGGTTACTCGGCGGCTCGGTCCATATGCACGATTTCGCGCAGATACTCGGCCAGATCATCGCGCAGCTCGTCGCGCGCAAGGCCAAAGGCCACCGTCGCCCGAAGGAAGCCCGACTTCGATCCGCAGTCGAACCGCTGCCCGCGGAAGCGCAGCCCATAGACGCCGGCGCTCTTGGATTTGCCGATCTCCTGCGCGATGGCGTCGGTCAGCTGGATTTCCCCGCCCACACCGGTCTTCATCTTGTTGAGGTTGTTCAGAACGGACGGCGTCAGGATGTACCGCCCGATCACCGCAAGGTTCGACGGCGCCTCGCCCTTCTTGGGCTTTTCCACCATCGACTTGACCTCGACCACCGGCCCGTTGCTGTCGCCCACGTCAAGAATACCGTAAGATCCGGTCTTCTCCGGCGGCACCTCCATCGCGGCCACCATGCAGCCGCCGGTCTCGGCATAGGCATCGACCATCTGCCGCAGGCAGGGCGTTTCCGCCGCGATGACGTCATCGGGCAAGATCACCGCGAAAGGTTCGTCCGCGATCAGCCGCCGCGCGCACCAGACCGCATGGCCCAGCCCCAGCGCCTTGTGCTGGCGGATATAGGCGATGGCACCGGAATCCATGTTGGTCGATCTCAGGATCCCGAGCAGGTCTTTCTTGCCTTTCTTTCGCAGCTCCTGCTCCAGATTCGGGGCGATGTCGAAGTAATCCTCAAGCGCACCCTTCCCGCGCGAGGTGACGAAGATGAACTCCTTGATCCCCGCCGCGCGCGCCTCGTCGATCGCGTACTGGATCAGCGGACGGTCGACGAGCGTCATGATCTCTTTCGGGATGGCCTTGGTCGCCGGAAGAAAACGGGTCCCCAGACCCGCCACAGGAAAAATCGCCTTCGTTATCTTCTTACGCATGCTGTCCCAATCTGATCCCGGCCCTGTATGGCTTTCTAACTTTTGATGCCTCTTGGCGACTTATGCGCTAATTCAATTAACGATTCTAGCCTGTCCGACACGTCACGATAGCCGGAATTGATCGTCGGGGCGTGTTTCCGACGCCTCAGCCGCCCTCGCGCCAGACTTTCAGGCGGTCTTTTTCGCGCATGACGCGCACTGCCATCCGCCACGCACGGAAAACGGGATCGCTGCGCAGGCTGCGCCCGAACTGCCCGCCGCTTTGTTCCCAGAAGCCTTCCGCCCGGAACTGCTCGCGATGATACAGCGTGGTGGGCGACAGCAGGCAGAGACAGACGATGCGCCCCGCCTCCACCGCCGCGCGGGCCTCTTCGCGCAGGCCCCGCGCCTGCCAGGGCCGCCCCGACAGCCACAGCACCTCGCGCCCCGGGTCCGATGGAAAGGGCAGGAACGCCGCCTCGGCCGCGCCCAGCGGCACCGCCGCGAAGACGGGCCGCGCCAGTCCCTCGGCATGGCCTGCGTCGAGCCCCGCCATCAGCCGCCGCACGTCGCGCGGCTCCAGCCGCCCTGCCACCATATGCCCCAGCGCCCGGCGGCGCTCGGCGGCGCGCACGCCCTGCCAGACGGCGGCACGTTCCCCTTCCGGGCAATGGCGGCGCAGGAACACCGCCCAGCTCGCCCCGATCTCGCGCAGGTCGCGCGGCACGCGGTCGACCCGGCGCAGCGCACTGGCCGCGAAACCGTGATGCACCACCGCGCGCGGCAAGATCGCCGTCGCCGCCCCGGTTGCGGCCAACCGCAGGTTCAGGTCGGTCTCGTCCAGGAAATAGCGAAAGGCGGGGTCGAACCCGCCCAGCGCCGCCAGCACCGACCGGCGGACTGCCATGTTCGTGCCTTCGGTCTTGACCGCGCGGCCTCGCGGGGGGCTCAGCACCAGGGGTTCGTCCCCGATATCGAGCGGTGCGGTCCGCCCCGCGCCATCGACCGACTGCGCGCGCCATTGCCAGGATATCCCGTTGCGCCCCAGCACGAAGCCGCCCGCCGCCGCGACCCCCTGATCGGCAAAGGCCGCCGCCATCCGCCCCGCCCAGGTGGGTTCGGGCACCGCGTCGTCGTCAATGAAGGCGACCGCCTCGCCCGCCGCCTGCGCAATGCCCGCATTCCGCGCGGCCGAGATGTTCGCCTCATCAAACGGCACGATCTTGACGTGACCGGCCTGTGGCCATTGCCGCACCCGCGCCACCCCGGCCGGATCGGCGACCACGATCACCTCGAAGGGCGCATGGCGCTGCTGCGCGATCGCGGTAAGGCAGCGCATCAGCCCGTCGGGCCGCCCCCGGCTGACCACCACGATGGACAGCGCGACCGCGCTCACGAATGGCCCATGGCCGCCATCATCGCCTCGATGCGCGGCACGTCCTCGGGGTTGTTCAGCTCCCAGAACTGCCGCCCGCGCGCCTCGACCTCGACGCAGAGCACGCGCCGCCCGTTCTCCATGAACCGCAGCTGTTCCAGCCCTTCGAGCTCTTCCAGCGGCCCCACCTCCCAGCCAGGATAGGCGGCCAGAGCGCCGGGGCGATAGGCATAGACGCCCACATGGTGAAAGACCGGCGTCGCCTCGTCGTCGCCGTAGCGGCGCGAGGTGAAGGGGATCACCTCTTTCGAGAAATACATCGCATGGCGGTCCCGGTCGAAGACCACCGTGGTGCCGCCCACCCGACCCGCGCGGCGATCGTCCAGAAACCCGTTCAGCGCGGCGCCGTCGCAGCGCAGGACAGGTGTCGCCACTTCCGCCGCAGGCACATCGCGAAGCCCCCCGATCAGCGCCTCGACGAACCAGGGCGGCGTCAGCGGCGCGTCGCCCTGCAGGTTCACCACGATGTCGAAGCCAGCCCCCAGCACTGCATGCGTCTCGGCACAGCGTTCGGTGCCGTTGCGGGCCTCGGGCGATGTCATCACCACCTCGGCCCCGAAGCCTTCCGCCACATCCCGGATGCGGTCATCGTCGGTCGCGACGACGACCCGGTCTGCCCCGCGCACCGCCATCGCCGCGCGCCAGGACCGTTCGATCAGCGTCTGCGCCGTGCCGTCCGCACCGCGCAACGCCACCAGCGGCTTGCCCGGATAGCGCGTGCTGGCATAACGCGCGGGAATCGCGATCAGAACCGCCATCACGCCCCCTTCAGCAGCACGCCCGGCGCATGGGCGATGAAGAACGGGTTCTCATAGCCCGGCTTGCCATAGGTCAGCGGCGTATGGTCATCGAACCGCACCACCATGCCGCCCGCCCCCGCCAGCACCGCATGGCCCGCCGCCGTGTCCCATTCCATCGTCCGGCCCAGGCGGGGATAAAGATCGGCCTCGCCCGTCGCGACCAGACAGAACTTGAGCGAGGACCCCGCGCTTTTCATGTCGCGCATGGCATATTGCGCGATGTAATCGTCGGTCGCCTGATCGCGGTGCGATTTCGACGCCACCACCATCAGCGCCCGGTTGTCCGGCAGCCCGACCGCAATCGGGGTCACTTCGCCCGGGTGGCCGGGGTCGAGATCGCCCGTCTCCTCGACCGACTGACCGTCGGGGCGGGTGTAGAACATCCGCCCCTGCGCCGGGGCATAGACCACGCCGCGTGTCGGCACGCCGTTTTCCACCAGCGCGATGTTCACGGTGAAATCGCCGCGCCGGTTGATGAACTCTTTCGTGCCGTCCAGCGGATCGACGATCAGGAAGGTGTCACCCGTCTGCGCATGGCTGTCGGCCTGTTCCTCGGTCACCAGCATCAATTCGGGGAAATGGTCGCGCAGACCGGCCGATATCAGGGCATCCGCCGCCTCGTCGGCTTCGGTCACTGGGCTCGCGTCGGACTTGGCGCGCACCTCGAAATCGGGGGCCTCGTAGACTTTCAGGATGACCGCGCCCGCCTCGATCGCAAGACGCCGCATGACCGGGATCAGGGCTTCGTACGACATTCTACCCCCTCGGGACCACAGTTGTTGATAAATCACGGCCCTACCCTTATGCTGCGCAGGTAACAGAACGGCAAGAATTCCGTCGCATTAACGAGGCAGTCTCAGGGGTTTTCCCGCATGTTCGATCAGGTTCGCCGCCGGACTCGGTTCAGTGCCGCGTTCCAGATGCTCGAAGTAGTCTATCACTCGGTCGTACGGGACGTGCGCAAGCAGCACGGCAACGCCTTCCTCGCGCTGGGCGTGAACATGCTGCAGATCGTGATCTTCGTGGCTGTCTTCTACGTCATGTTCACGCTTCTGGGCCTGCGCGGTCCGGGCGGCATAAGGGGCGATTTCCTCGTCTTCCTGATGTCGGGCATCTTCCTCTACATGACCAACATCAAGGCGCTGGGCGCGGTGATGGGGGCCGAAGGTGCCACCAGCGCGATGATGAAGCATGCGCCGATGAACACCATCGTCGCCATCGGATCGGCGGCGATCGGGGCGCTTTACATCCAGACGCTGACGCTGCTGATCATCATGTTCGGCTATCATGTCATCGTCACGCCGCTGGAATTCGAAGACTGGCAAAGCGCCTTCCTGATGTTCCTGCTGGCCTGGTTCAACGGCTGCGCGCTGGGCGTCGTGCTTCTGGCGCTGCAGCCCTGGCTGCCCACCTTCACCAAGATCGCGGCGCTGATCTACAAGCGCGCGAACATGATCGCCTCGGGCAAGATGTTCGTGGCCAATTCGCTGCCGCCCTACATGCTGTCGATGTTCGACTGGAACCCGCTGTTCCACATCATCGACCAGGCGCGCGGCTTCGCCTTCATCAACTACATGCCCCGCAATTCGAACTGGGAATTCCCGCTGATCGTGTCGTGCTGCTTCATCGTGCTGGGGCTGATGGGCGAATTCTACACCCGCCGCCACGTCTCGGTCAGCTGGTACGCCCGCCGCTGAGCCGGCAGCTCAGTCCACCACCCGCAGCGTCAGGTTGAGCCGCCCGCCCTTCGGCAGCAGCCGTGACGAACCGTGGCGGATGCGGTCGATCCCGTGAAAGGCCAGCCGCGCCTCGCCCCCCATGACCACCACGTCACCCGAGGTCAGCCAGACCGACTCGGTCTTGCCCCCGCGCGTCGGATTGCCCATGCGGAACAGTCCGTCATCGCCCAGCGACACCGACACCACCGGCCAGGAAAAATCCGCCTCGTCCCGGTCCTGATGCAGCCCCATCTTCGCGCCTTCGCCGTAATGGTTGACAAGGCAGCAGTCGGGCAACCGGTCCCCGCCCACCAGATCGCGCCAGATCGCCAGCACGCTGTCGGGGATCGGCGGCCAGTCACCGCCCCCCGGATGCCGGTCGACATAGCGGTATCCCCGCCGGTCGGAAAACCACCCGTACCGCCCCGCCGCCGTCATCCGCACCGACATCGGCCGACCCATCGGCGTGTCGGGCCGGAAGAAGGGCGCCGCCCGCGCCACAGCGCGGATATCGTCCAGCACCGCGCGCTGCCGCGCCTCGTCCAGATACAACTTGCGGATGTCGAACCCTCTCAGGCTGACGCGCATCCCCACCGCCCCCATAGTCCCCTTGCCCGGAAAATGCCCCGCAGATTCCCCGCCCGCACCGGTGCGGGACGGTTGCAGGGGCATTTCACCCTCCTTATATACGCCTCGACGCGGGGAACAGACCCCGCACCATCGTGGTCCCGATGCCGCAGCGGGTCGGGGCTTCGGGACATCGCCTTGAATTGAAGAGGGATCGAAAGAAAATGGCCAAAGTCATCGGTATCGACCTTGGGACGACCAACAGCTGCGTCGCCATCATGGACGGCGCGCAACCCCGGGTGATCGAAAACAGCGAAGGCGCGCGCACCACGCCGTCGATCGTCGCCTTCACCGAAAACGAACGCCTTGTGGGCCAGCCCGCCAAGCGGCAGGCGGTCACCAACCCCGACAACACCATCTTCGGCGTCAAGCGCCTGATCGGCCGCCGCTACGACGACGATCACCTTGCCAAGGACAAGAAGAACCTGCCCTACGACGTGGTCGATGGCGGCAACGGCGATGCCTGGGTCCGTGCCCGCGGCGAAAAGTACAGCCCCTCGCAGATCTCGGCCGTGATTCTTCAGAAGATGAAGGAAACCGCCGAAAGCTATCTGGGCGAGGAAGTGACCCAGGCGGTCATCACCGTTCCCGCCTATTTCAACGACGCCCAGCGCCAGGCGACCAAGGATGCCGGCAAGATCGCGGGCCTCGAAGTGCTGCGCATCATCAACGAACCGACGGCAGCCGCGCTCGCCTATGGTCTCGACAAGAAGAACACCCAGACCATCGCGGTCTATGACCTTGGCGGCGGGACCTTCGACGTCACCATCCTCGAGATCGACGACGGCCTGTTCGAGGTGAAGTCGACCAACGGCGACACCTTCCTCGGTGGCGAAGACTTCGACATGCGCATCGTCAACTACCTCGCGGACGAGTTCCAGAAGGAACACGGCGCCGACCTGCGCAAGGACAAGATGGCGCTCCAGCGCCTGAAGGAAGCCGCCGAAAAGGCGAAGATCGAACTGTCTTCGTCCAGCCAGACCGAAATCAACCAGCCCTTCATCTCGATGGACCGCAATTCGGGCCAGCCGCTGCACATGGTGATGAAGCTCACCCGCGCCAAGCTCGAAAGCCTCGTGGGCGATCTCATCAAGAAGTCGATCGACCCCTGCAAGGCCGCGCTCAAGGATGCGGGCATCTCGGCCTCGGACGTGGACGAAGTCGTCCTCGTCG
This sequence comes from uncultured Aestuariivita sp., assembly GCA_964573835.1. GTDB lineage: Bacteria > Pseudomonadota > Alphaproteobacteria > Rhodobacterales > Rhodobacteraceae > JAGYKE01. The sequence goes on from CAZNMV010000041.1 coordinate 13,903, forward strand.
GCGGCATGACCCGCATGCCCAAGGTGGTCGAGGAAGTGACCAAGTTCTTCGGCAAGGAACCCCACAAGGGCGTCAACCCCGACGAGGTCGTCGCCATGGGCGCGGCCATTCAGGCCGGTGTCCTTCAGGGCGATGTGAAGGATGTGGTCCTGCTCGACGTCACGCCGCTGAGCCTTGGCATCGAAACGCTGGGCGGCGTCTTCACCCGCCTGATCGACCGCAACACCACGATCCCCACGAAGAAGTCGCAGATCTTCTCGACGGCGGAAGACCACCAGAACGCCGTGACCATCCGCGTCTTCCAGGGCGAACGCGAAATGG
>CAZNMV010000042.1:0-4380 GCA_964573835.1 uncultured Aestuariivita sp.
CCCCGACCCTGCCACAGCATGAGCACAAGCGCGCCCATGACCAGCACCGGCAGCGCCGCCGGATGGGGGTTGGGCAGGAAGCTGCGCGCGCCCTCCATCCCCGCGACCCAGTCGGCGACGGCAAGGATCCAGCGCAGGCCAAGGCCCATGACGTGCAGGCCCAGGGCCTCGCCCCCGAAGGGCCAGAGCACGGCGGCGGCCACGGCGGCGGGCACGACGACCGAGCCCATGAGCGGCACGCTGAGCAGGTTCGCCAGCAGCCCGTAATGCGCGACCGCATTGAAATGCATGGCCCCGATGGGCGCGGTGGCCAGCCCCGCGACGAGCGAGGACAAAAGCACGCCCGACAGCGGCCACGTCCAGCGGGGACCCGGCAGATCGATGCCGCGCTCGCGCATCACGCCATAGGCCGCGACCAGCGCGGCGGTCGCGGCGAAGGACATCTGGAAGCCGGGGCCCATCAATGCCTCGGGTCGGAGCGCCAGAACGATCACCGCCGCGATAGCGACCGAGCGGAGCGAGATCGCGCGCCGGTCGAGCATCACGGCGAAAAGCATCACCGCCGCCATGATGAAGGCGCGTTCCGTCGCCACATTGCCGCCCGAGATGGCGAGATAGAGCGTCGCCGCCACCAGCGCGCCGCCTGCCGCCAGCTTGCGCACCGGCAGCTGCAGCGCGAGGCCGGGCACCAGCGCCAGACCGACGCGCAGCGCACCGAAGACGACGCCCACGAGAAGTCCCATATGCAGGCCCGAGATCGCCAGCAGATGCGCGGTATTGGCCGCGCGCAGGTTTTCCAGCGCCTGCGCGTCGATCCCGCTGCGGTCGCCGGTGGTGACCGCAGCGGCAAAGCCGCCTTCGGAGCCGGGCAGCACCTCGCGCATGCGGGCCGAGGCGGCAAGGCGCAGGGCGAGGATGGTCTGGGACAGACCGGCATCAGGATCGGGCGGCGCGGCAAGAAGGAGCGGGTTGCGCGTGTAACCCACCGCCCCCAGACCCAGAAACCAGGCATGGCGCTGGAAATCGAAGCCGCCCGGTTCGACCGGGCCGGAGGGCGGCGACAGGTGGCCCGTCGTCATCACAAGCGCGCCCGCGATCAGGTCGGCCGGGTCGTGCTGCCCGTGCAGCGCCAGCCGGACCGCGCGCGGCGTGCGCGCGGCCGGCACGCCGTCAAGCCGCACGGCGTCGAGCGTGAGGCGCACCGCGTCCGAGGCTGACCGGTCGATGCCGGTGATGCGCCCTTCGATGGCACCGTGATAGCGCCAGTCGATCACTGGCCCGGCCAGCGACCGCGCGCGGGTGTCGGCCAGACAGAACCCCGCCGCCGCCAGCGCCAGCGCCCAGGCAAGCGGCGCGAACCCGCCCGGCCGCCAGAGCGCGCAGGCGGCAAGCGCCACGCCCCCTGCCCCGGCGCAGAGAACCAGCGCCGCCCCGGGATCGCGCGGCAGCGCGAACCAGACCGCGATGCCAAAGGCCATGCAAACCGGCGCCCAGGGCAAGAGATGCCCGCGCTGATGCAGAAGCCCGGCCCCGGCCATGGCGAGAACCCGCATGCTTGCCCCCCTGTGCCCGGCCAGATAGACAGGCGCCGATCCTGCCCGGAAACCGGTTAGCAACAGGTAAATGCCCCAGATGTCAGCCCCCGTCGTCACCCGCTTCGCGCCCTCGCCCACCGGATACCTGCATATCGGTGGCGCGCGGACGGCACTTTTCAACTGGCTTTATGCGCGGGGGCGCGGCGGTCAGTTCCTCCTGCGGATCGAGGATACCGACCGTGCCCGTTCGACCCCCGAGGCGACGGACGCGATCCTGAAGGGGCTGACCTGGCTGGGCCTTGACTGGGACGGGGAACCGATCAGCCAGTTCGCCCGCGCCGACCGCCATGCCGAGGTGGCGCGCCAGCTGCTGGACGAGGGCAAGGCCTACAAGTGTTTCTCGACCCCCGAGGAAATCGAGGCCTTCCGCGAGGCCGCGCGGGCCGAGGGGCGCTCGACCCTTTTCCGGTCGCCCTGGCGCGATGCCGGCCCCGCAACCCACCCCGATGCCCCTTACGCGATCCGCATCAGGGCGCCGCAGGACGGCGTCACCGTGATCCGCGACCGGGTGCAGGGCGACGTGACGATCCGCAACGACCAGCTGGACGACATGGTGATGCTGCGGTCGGACGGGACGCCCGTCTACATGCTGGCGGTGGTGGTGGATGATCACGACATGGGCGTGACCCATGTGATCCGCGGCGACGATCACCTCAACAATGCCGCGCGGCAGATGATGATCTATGACGCGATGGGCTGGGACGTGCCGGTTTGGGCGCATATCCCGCTGATCCATGGCCCCGACGGCAAGAAACTGTCGAAGCGCCACGGGGCGCTGGCGGCGGACGAATATCAGAAGATGGGCTATCCGGCAGCGGCTATGCGCAATTACCTCGCCCGGCTGGGATGGAGCCATGGCGACGACGAATTCTTCACCGACGCGCAGGCGCGCGACTGGTTCGATCTGGAGGGAATCGGCAAGGCGCCCGCGCGGCTTGACCTGAAGAAGCTGGAGAACCTCGCGGGTCAGCATATCGCGGTCGCCGACGATGCCGCACTGCGGCATGAAATCGAGGCCTATCTGGACGCGCTGGGACAACCCGCGCTCAGCCCGGCGCAGGCCGAGGGGCTGGAGCGTGCGATGTATTGCCTCAAGGAGCGGGCACGATCCTTCCCGGAACTTCTTGAAAAGGCCGAGTTTGTCCTGACATCCCGGCCGATCGTGCCGGATGCGAAGGCGGCCGGGGCCCTGGATACGGTATCCCGTGGTATACTGTCCAGATTGACGCCGCAGTTGCTAAATGCTAGCTGGACGCGGAACGATCTGGAGGCGGTTCTGGGGGACTTCGCCCAGTCGCAGGGGACCACGTTCGGCAAGCTGGCCGGTCCGCTGCGGGCGGCCCTTGCGGGGCGGTCGGTCACACCTTCGGTCTTCGACATGATGCTGGTTCTGGGCCGCGAGGAATCGCTGGCCCGTCTGGCAGAGGCGGTGGCGGCGGAGGGCGTTTAACCTCATGGTCGCAAACCCGCTCTAGATTTTCGGCCACGCGCCCTGTCCGGCGCATCAGGCCCAAGCGCCAGAACAGGCGCAGCTCGAGAAAGGAAGGGACGCGATGACGGAAGCCAAGAAGACAGCCACCCTGATGCTGGACGGCAAGAGCTATGACCTGCCGGTCCTGTCACCCACCGCGGGCCCGGATGTGGTGGATATCCGCAAGCTCTATGCGCAGGCGGGGGTGTTCACCTATGACCCCGGATTCACCTCGACCGCAGCCTGCGACAGCACGATCACCTTCATCGACGGCGACAAGGGCGAACTGCTCCACCGCGGCTATCCCATCGACGAACTGGCGGCGAAGTCGCATTTCCTCGAAGTCTGCTACCTGCTGCTTTACGGGGAACTGCCGACGGCGGGCGAGCTCGAGGATTTCGAGAAGACAATCACCCGCCACACGATGATCCACGAACAGATGCACAACTTCTTCCGGGGCTTCCGGCGGGATGCGCATCCGATGGCAACGATGGTGGGCGTGGTCGGCGCGATGTCGGCCTTCTATCACGATTCGACCGACATCAACGACCCGCGCCAGCGCGAGATCGCCTCGCACCGGCTGATCGCGAAGATGCCGACGATCGCGGCCATGGCCTACAAGTATTCGATCGGCCAGCCCTTCATGTATCCGCGCAACGATCTCGATTACGCGGCGAACTTCCTGCACATGTGCTTTGCCGTCCCGGCCGAGCAATACGTCGCCGATCCGATCCTGAGCCGGGCGATGGACCGCATCTTCATCCTGCATGCGGATCACGAACAGAACGCGTCGACCTCGACCGTGCGTCTGGCGTCGTCTTCGGGGGCGAACCCCTTTGCCTGCATCGCCGCCGGTATTGCCTGCCTTTGGGGTCCGGCACATGGCGGGGCGAACCAGGCCTGCCTCGAGATGCTGAAGGAAATCGGCACGGTCGACCGCATCCCCGAATACATCGCGCGGGCGAAGGACAAGAACGATCCCTTCCGCCTGATGGGCTTCGGACACCGCGTCTACAAGAACTTCGATCCCCGCGCGACGGTGATGAAGCAGTCGGCGGACGAGGTGCTGGATCTTCTGGGCGTCGAGAACAACCCGCTGCTGCAGGTCGCCAAGGAACTGGAGCGCATCGCGCTGCAGGACGAGTATTTCGCCGAGAAGAAGCTCTTCCCGAACGTGGACTTCTATTCGGGCATCATTCTCGAGGCGATGGGCTTCCCGACATCCATGTTCACACCGATCTTCGCGGTCAGCCGCACGGTGGGCTGGATCAGCCAGTGGAAGGAAATGATCGCCGACCCGCAGAACAAGATCGG
>CAZNMV010000042.1:4480-14032 GCA_964573835.1 uncultured Aestuariivita sp.
CGCCCCTCGAATTTCGCGGGGCGCTTTTCCATGAAGGCGACGACGCCTTCCTTGAAGTCGCGTGACTTGCCGCAGGCGCCCTGAAGCTTCGCCTCGGACGAAAGCTGGTCTTCGAAGCTGTGGTCCCACGACCCGCGGATGGCCTTCTTGGCGGCGGCATAGGCCGCCGTCGGACCATTGGCGAGGTGTGCGGCACGGGCCTTCCAATGCGCGTCGAAGGCGTCGTCGGCGACGGCCTCCCAGATCAGGCCCCAGTCATCGGCCTGCCGCGCGGTGATCTTGTCGGCGAACAGCGCCGCGCCCATCGCCTTGGCCATGCCCATGGTGCGGGGCAGCAGGTATGTGCCCCCCGCGTCGGGGATGAGACCGATGCGCGCGAAAGCCTGCAGGAAATAGGCGCTTTCGGTGGCGATCACCACATCGGCGGCGAGCGCGATATTGGCCCCTGCCCCGGCGGCGGCCCCGTTCACGGCCGAAATCGTCGGCACCGGGCAGTCCACGATGGCGCGCAGGAGCGGCGCATATTCGTCGCGCAGCGTGCGTTCAAGATCGAGGTTCGCGGCAGAGGCCCGGTCGCCGAGATCCTGCCCCGAACAGAAGGCGCGGCCCGCCCCGGTCAGGACGACGACGCGCGCTTCGCGCCCGGCGGTGGTGACGGCATGGGCGAGTTCGGCGCGCATCTGGGTGGTCAGCGCGTTCATCTTGTCGGGGCGGTTCAGCGTGACCGTGGCAACGCCGTCGGTCAGGTCATAGGTGATGGTGTCGTAGTTCATGCTGCGCCGTCCCTTGTCTTTCGCCGGTTTGCGGGACCTTACAACGCCGCGCGCCGAAGGCCAGAGGGACCGCGCGTCATTCCTCGAGGATACGGGCGAGGCGCGCCTTTTCCTCGGCGCTCAGGTCGGCTTCGGTCTCGGGGCGGGCAGCGGCGCGGCTGCGCAGATAGCCGAACCCCACCCCGGCGGCGAGAAGAAGCATCAGTGGCCCCGCCGCCCAGAGGAGCAGCGAAGACCCCGACGCGCGGGGGCGCAGAAGGACATATTCGCCGTAGCGGTCTACGACGAAGTCGATGACCTCGGTATCGGTGTCACCCGCGACCAGCCGCTCGCGCACCAAAAGGCGCAGGTCGCGGGCAAGGTCGGCGTTGCTTTCGTCGATGCTTTCGTTCCGGCAGACAAGGCAGCGCAGACCCTTGGACAGCTCGCGCGCGCGTTCCTCCAGCGCAGGATCGGCCAGGATCTCGTCCGGTTGCACCGCATGGGCAGGCATGGCAAGCGCCAGCGTCAGCGCCACAAGCAGGCCGCGGACAAGACCGGTCATTCTGCCGGAACCCCCTGTGGCACGCGGCGCGACGCACCGGCAGCGACCCGGAAGCGGCGGTCAGAGAGGCTCAGCAGCCCGCCGAGTGCCAGCAGGATCGACCCTGCCCACATCCAGTTGGCGAAGGGTTTGACATAGGTGCGCACAACCCAGCCGCCATTGTCCTGCGGATCGCCGATCACGACATAAACGTCGCGCAGGAAGCGGTAGTCGATCGCCGCTTCGGTCGTGGGCATCTGGGCGACGGGGTAGATGCGCTTTTCCGGGCGCAGCTGGGCCAGTTCGCGGCCGTTGCGCTCCAGCGTGGCGAAGCCCATGGTCGAGATGTAGTTCGGCCCCTGCACCTGGCGCACGTCGTCCAGCGTGATGGTGAAGCCCGCCACCTCGAAAGGTTCGCCCAGCTGGGCGACGCGGATGTCATCCTGTTTCCAGGCGACCAGACCGCAGATGGCGAAGAAGGTCACGCCCATGCCGAAATGCGCCGTGGCCTTGCCCCAGTCCGCGCGCGGCAGGCGCATCAGGCGACCCAGGCGGTTCGGACCGCGCCCCGTGCGACCCCAGAGATCGATCATCGCGCCCATGGCGATCCAGGTCCCCATGAAAACGCCCAGCGGGCCCAGCGCGCTGCGCTCGGTCTGGATCGCCCAGACCAGGGCGGCCAGCGCGACCGACAGGATCAGCGCGCCCTTCAGCGGCGCCCAGGCGCGCGACACCTGCCCGCGTTTCCACGGCATCATCGACCCGAAGGGCAGCAGGAGGCCAAGCAGCACCATGAAGGGCGTGAAGGCCATGTCGAAGAAGGGCGGACCGACGGTGAGCTTGCGGTCGAAGGCCATCTCGGCCACGACGGGCCACATCGTGCCCACGAAGACCACGAAACAGGCCACGGCCAGCAGCACGTTGTTGGCCACCAGCGCGCCTTCACGGCTGACCGGGGCGAAGACGCCCTTGGCCTCCATCGCGCCGGCGCGCAGCGCGAACAGAAGCAGCGCGCCGCCGGTGAAGAAGGCCATGATCATCAGGATGAAGACGCCACGTTCAGGGTCGTTGGCGAAGGCATGGACCGAGGTCAGCAGGCCCGAGCGGACGATGAATGTCCCGATCAGCGAGAAGCCGAAGGCGAGGATGGCCAGCAGGATGGTCCAGCTTTTCAGCGCCTCGCGCTTTTCCACCACGATGGCGGAATGCAGGAGCGCTGCCGACAGAAGCCAGGGCATGAAGGACGCGTTCTCGACCGGGTCCCAGAACCAGAACCCGCCCCAACCCAATTCGTAATAGGCCCACCACGACCCCAGCGCGATGCCGACGGTCAGGAATACCCAGGCGGCCAGCGTCCAGGGCCGCACCCAGCGGCCCCAGGCGGCATCGACCCGGCCTTCGATCAGCGCGGCCACCGCGAAGGAGAAGCAGATCGAAAGGCCCACATAGCCGAGATAGAGGAAGGGCGGATGGAAGGCGAGCCCGGGGTCCTGCAGAAGAGGGTTCAGATCCTGCCCGTTCATCGGCGGCACGGCGAGGCGCAGGAACGGGTTCGAGGTGAACAGGATGAAGGCGAAGAAGGCGACAGCCACGGCGGATTGCACTGCCAGCACCCGCGCGCGCAGGCCCGGCGGCAGGTTGCCCCCGAACCACGCGGCCATTGCCCCGAAGAGCGTGAGAATGAGAACCCACAGCAGCATGGAGCCTTCGTGGTTCCCCCAGGTGCCGGTGATCTTGTAGATCATCGGCTTGTCGGTGTGGCTGTTCAGAACCACCAGCCGCAGCGAAAAGTCCGAGGTCACGAACGCCCAGGTCAGCGCCGCGAAGGAAAACGCGGTCAACAGGAACTGCAGCGTCGCGGCCGGTTCGGCCACCGCCATCCAGGATGTCCAGCGTTTCTCGGCCCCGACAAGGGGAATGACGGCCTGCACGATCGCCACCATGAAGGCGAGGATCAGCGCGAAATGTCCAAGCTCGGTTATCATGCGCCGAATATAGGCAAGCCGCGGCCCCCGGCCAATCGCAAAGGGGACCCCCTGTTCAACTTGTCGCGGGTTGGGCGGCGGCGCGGGCGGTCCAGACGGCAAGGGCGGGATTGTCGTCGGGCGCTGCGGCCTGCAGGGACAGGCCCGCGTCATGGCCCGGATCGGCGGTGCCCGGCGTCGCGGCGTCAAGGTCGCGCAGGGCCGCAATGTTGCGCACCACCTGCGGCGCGCGCGCCATGGTGGCGGCGATCTCGCGCTCGAAATCCTGGGATTTGAGCTGGTGGCGCGCGCCGAAATAGAAGGACACGATGACGCCCAGAAGCCACCAGAGCGGTTCGGGCACAAGCGCGATGCCCTGCATGCGGCTGGCAAACCAGACCGGATCGACCATGGCGGCGATGAACAGACCCAGCGTGCCCAGCGCCAGCGCCGGGCGCGGCAGGCGGTTCACCCCGTCCATGAAACGGTCGAAACCGCCCTGCCGGGCTATCGCGAATTCCGCCCCGAACTGGGTCATCGCCTGGGTCTGGACCCCTTGGGCGCGTATCGCCCCGGCTTCGGCGTTTTCGCGGAAGACCTGCGCCGTCTCGACCACGACATTGCGGCCATTGCCGAAGACAAGGCCCAGGAGGCGTGAGATCAGCCCCATGCGCGCACCCTTTCGCGGAAGGCTGCATCGGTCAGGTGATAGCGGGGAGAGATGAATTCCTCGGCCCGGGTGATCCAGCCGCCCTTGCCGCCTGCCCGCGTGCGGGCGTATTTGCGGCTGGCGGGGCGCGCATCGGCGATGCGGAAGTAATAGTTGCGCCGCGCGATCCCGTAGGCGTCGCGCAAGGCCTGCGCATCGACCCCTGCCGCCGCCCCGGCCGCCGCCCGGGTGCGCGGGCCGATCAGCCCGTCGGCGGCGATGTCATGGCCCATCTTGCGCAGAAGCCTCTGGAGGATCACGACCGCGTTGCGGCCCGCATTCACATACATGTCGAAGACCGACGCCTGCAGCACGGCGGGCAGCCCCGCGATGCCGGGACGCTCATAGTAATGGCGGATGAAGATATCGATGGCCTGCGCGCGGGTCAGCGCGCGCACATCCGACACGCCCACAACCCCGTCGCCATCGAGATCGAGCCCGAGCCGCCGCATCGTGTGGATGGTCACCCCGTGGTTCGTCGCGCCACCGGGATCGTCGGGGTCGTTCACGAAGCCGCCCTCGCGGGCGACGATCTCTTCTGCGATCTGGCGGACAGTCTGCACGGGCGCGGTCCCCTTTCCCCGGGTTCGCGCGCAATCTGGCGGACAAGGGTTAACGGCGGTCCAGCGCGCCGCGCGGCGACCGCACAACGACCTGCTTCTTTCTGGTCACAAACACGCACATCCCGCCTCCGCCGCCGCCCGCGGCGGCCAGGGGTCAGGTGCCGCTGTCGGGCTCCTTGTAGACGCCCTGCGCCTTGAGCGCGTCGATCACCTCGGCCGGCATGTAGGTTTCGTCATGGCGGGCAAGGATCTCGGTCGCCCGGAAGACGCCGTCGACATAGCTGCCGGTGCCGACCATGCCTTCATTCTCGGCGAAAAGGTCGGGCAGCACGCCGGTATAGGTCACCGGGATCGAGGCGCCGCCATCGGTCACGGCGAAGCGGATCGTCTCGCCATCGCCGCGCACGATCGAGCCTTCCTCGACCAGACCGCCGATGCGGAAGACTTCGTTCGGCTCTGGCGGTTCGGCGATGATCTGGCTGGGGGCGCGGAAGAAGTTGATGCCGTCGCGCATGGCATAGCCGATCAGCGCGGTGGAAATCGCCAGCGCCACGGAGGCGACGAGGATGACCTGGATGCGGCGCTGTTTCTTCAGTCCCTTCATCGCGGCCTCGCAATCGTTGTCACGGGAAGAGGGGTGCCATCATCAGCCCCTCGGTCTCGCTTTCACCTAACATCAGGTTGGCGTTTTGCAACGCCTGCCCGCTGCTACCTTTTGTCAGATTATCGAGACAGGCAACAACAATCGTGCGCCCGGCGATGCGGTCGGGCACCACGCCGATATGGACGAAGTTCGACCCCCGCACATGGTGAGACGACGGGGTTTGCCCCATCGGCAGGACGCAGAGGAAGGGTTCATCGGCATAGGCGGCGGTAAAGCTGTCATGGATCGCCTGCGCGTCGCCCTTGACATAGACGGTCGCAAGGATGCCCCGGTTGGCGGGGATGAGGTGGGGCGTGAACTGCACCCGCACAGGCCGACCGGCGAGCTTCGAGAACTCCTGGTCGAATTCGCCCAGATGCCGGTGCACGCCGCCGACCGAATAGGCGTTGTAGCCCTCAGAGAGCTCGGCATGCAGCAGGTTTTCCTTCAGAGACCGCCCTGCCCCGGACACCCCGCATTTGAGGTCCATGATGATCTCGTCGAGGTCGATCACCCCGTCCGAGATCAGAGGCCGCAGCGCGAATTGCCCGGTGGCCGCGTTGCAGCCCGTGCCCGCGACCAGCCGCGCGGCGGCGATCTCGGCCCGGTAGAATTCGGTCAGGCCATAGACGGCTTCGCCCTGCAGATCTGTCGCGGCATGGGGGTTGCCGTACCATTTCTGGTATTCCGCCGGGTCGGAGAGCCGGAAGTCCGCCGAAAGGTCCACGATCTTCAGATTGCGCGGCAAGGCCGAGATCACCTCCTGGCTGGTCTTGTGGGGCAGCGCGCAGAAGCACAGATCGATCCCCGAGAAGTCGATGTCGCCGATCGTCACCAGCGCGGGCAGGTCCATGTGGCGCAGGTGGGGAAAGACCTCGGCCATGCCCTGCCCCGCCTTGCGGTCGGCGGACAGGGCGGCGATCTCGATGTTCGGGTGACCGGCGATGAGCCGGATGAGTTCTGCCCCGGTATAGCCCGAGGCGCCCAGGATGGCGACTTTGTGCGTCATGGCGGTGATGTCCTGTGGGTCGTGCCGCGCAAGGCTTGGCGCGGCGGGGTCGGAATGGCAAGGGGAAGGCGCGCGCTCAGGCGGCGCGGAACTCGATCCGTCGTCGCAGGAACTGGGTCGCGCGGTCGCTGACCTTCTTGGGGTTGCCCGTGGTCAGGAAGCCGGACTGGCCCTGCCCTGTCATGCCGGGATGGCGGTTCAGGTAATCGGCAAGGCTTTCGGCGACGAGGTTGGCCTGCGAAAAGACCTTCACCTCGGGGCCGAGCGCATCCTGAAAGACCTCCGCCATCAGCGGGTAATGCGTGCAGCCCAGCACCGCCGCCTGCGGTTTGGGCATCTTGCGGCGCAGCGCATCGACGTGGGAGCGCACGAGCGCTTCGGCGAGGATCATGTCACCATCCTCGATGGCATCCACGACACCGCCGCAGGCCTGCGCCTCGACATCGACGCCGATGGCGCGGAAGGCCAGTTCGCGCTGGAAGGCGCGGCTTGCCACCGTGGCGGGCGTGGCGAACAGGGCCACATGCTGGACAGCCACTTCGCGCGGGGGGGAATTGTCGCCCCAGTTGCGTTCGGTCAGCGCCTCGATCAGCGGCACGAAGACACCGAGCACGCGCTTGCCCGGCGGCAGCCCGCCTTCCTGAATCCGGCGCAGCGCCGCGGCGCTTGCCGTGTTGCAGGCCAGAATGGTGAGATCGACCCCGTCATCCCAAAGCCGGTGGATCGCGCTTTGGGTCAGGTTGTAGATGTCATCGGCGGTACGCACGCCATAGGGCGCATGGGCGTTATCGCCGAAATAGAGGAAATCGACATCAGGCAGGCGCTTCTGCGCCGCGTCTAGAACGGTCAGACCGCCCAGACCGGAATCGAAGATGCCAACTGCCATGTTCTAATGCCGCGCGCGGTGCTTTTCCTCGAACTCGTAGCCGTAGTCATAGGACTTGAGCGGCTTCGGCGACAGCTCATAGGTGGCGCGGCGCAGAAAATCCATGAGATTCTTGGTGTCCCCCGCCATGGGGTCGAGGACATCGCGCCCGATGGGCTGACCGATGACAACGCGCACCGGCGTGTCGACGCGCCGTTTGAATTCCTTGATCAGAAGCCCCATGCGCAGCGTGGTGTGCAGGTGGCTCGCGATCTGGAAAAGGCGCGAGGTATGGCCCTCGAAATAGACGGGCACCACGGTCGCGCGGCTTTTTGCGATCATGCGCGCGGTGAAGCCGCGCCAGCCCGGGTCCATCGGATGGGCGAAGGGTTTGGCGGCTGTCGAAACCGTGCCGCCCGGGAAGATGCCGATGGCGCCATTGTTCGCCAGATAGTCGAGCGCGACCTTGCGCGTCTGGATGTTGAGCGCGACGGCTTCCTTGGTTTCGTCGAAGGAAATCGGCAGGATGATGCGGTTGATATCCTCGGCCTTGCGGAAGACGCCATTGGCCAGGATGCGGAAATCGCCTCGCGTCTCGGACAGGATATGGCCCATCATCAGCCCGTCGAGAATGCCGTAAGGGTGATTGGCGATCAACACGAGCGGCCCGTCAGTCGGGATATTGTCGAGCGAGCCACCCACCACGTCGAGCGTCAGGCCATAGCGTTCGACCATGACCGCCCAGAAATCGCGGCCCGCGGCAACTTCGGTCTCGTAACCGTTGGCGCGTTTGATGAGGCGGAGGCGGCCTGTCGTGTTCTCCATCAGGCGGATCATGGCGCGTCCGCTGCGGGTGCTGGCCGAATAGGAATAGGAAATGTCGCGTGCGACGTGCCGGTTGGGTGGCATTCACGTGGTCCCGGAAATCTGTGTGCCCGTATCTATTTTGAGGAAAGAAAATTGCATAGACCCGATGACACTTATGTGACGAAAGGTCCCCCGGTGCGCTGCAGGAGCGGTCACTCTGCCGCTTTCGACATCTGGGGTCCGCCCGCGCGGATGACCGACAGGAGCTCTTCGCGCCGCTTGGCGGCCTTGACCTCGTTCGCGTGCTTCACCGGGCCGAAGCCGCGGATCTGCAGCGGCAATTCGGCCAGTGCCACGATCGCGTCGCGGGTGGCCTCGGTGAGTTTCGGCAGCACGTCGGCCATGTCGGCCTCGTATTGTGCGATCAGCGCCCGTTCCATGCGCCGTTCGGCGGTGTAACCGAAGGGATCGAAGGGCGTTCCGCGCAGGGGTTTCAGCTTCGACAGAAAGCCGAACATCCGCAGCATACCGGCCCCGTATTCCTTCTTCAGCGGGCGGCCCTCAGCGCCCATCTTCGACAAAAGCGGCGGGGCGAGGTGGAACTTCAACGTGAAGTCGCCGTCGAATTCGGCGCGCGCCTTTTGCGCGGTCTGCAGGTGGAGGCGCGCAACCTCGTATTCGTCCTTGTAGGTGAGAAGCTTGTGATAGCCCTTGGCGACCGCTTCCTTCAGCGCCTTGTCCTCGATCCGGTCCAGCATCCGGCGGTAGCGCTTGGCCAGCCGCTTGCCCTGGTAGGCGACAAGGTGATCGGCGCGGAAGGCGATCTTGTCGTCGAGCGTCTTCGGCAGGGCGACGACCTTGGGCGTCAGAAGGGCCGACGCCTCGGCGGGGTGCAGGACGGCCCAGCGGCCGATCTCGAAGGCGCGCAGGTTCTTCTGGACGGCAGCGCCGTTCAGCTCGATCGCCTGGGTGATGGCGTCATGCGACAAGGGGATCAGCCCGCGCTGCCAGGCGGCGCCGAAGACCATCATGTTGGAATAGATTGAATCGCCCATCGTCACGCGGGCCAGTTCCGAGGCGTCGAACAGATCGACCCGGTCGCCCAGCCGCGCCTGAAGCGCGACCTGCAAGCGGTCGGACGGCAGGGAGAATTCGGTGTTGCGGGTAAAGTCGCCGGTGATGATCTCGTGGCTGTTCACCACCGCGCCGGTCTGGCCCGAACGGGTGAGGCCGAGCGTCTTGGACCCCGCGCTGACCACCAGATCGCCGCCGATGAGCGCATGCGCCTCGCCGGTGGCGACGCGGATCGCGCTGATGTCGTCGGGGCGGTCGGCGATGCGGCAATGGATGTGGACCGCGCCGCCCTTCTGGGCCAGGCCCGCCATCTCCATCATCCCCGCGCCCTTGCCGTCGATCTGCGCGGCTTGCGCCAGCACGGCGCCTATGGTGACGACGCCGGTGCCGCCCACCCCGGTGACGACCACGTTGTGGGTGCCCTGAATCGCAGGCAGATCCGGCAAAGGCAGGTCGGGCAGGTTCAGGTCAGCGGTCGCGTTCTTCTTCACCTGCGCGCCTTCCAGCGTCACGAAGCTGGGGCAGAAGCCCTTGAGGCAGGAGAAATCCTTGTTGCACGATGACTGATCGATGGCGCGCTTGCGGCCAAGTTCGGTTTCCTTGGGCACGATCGAGACGCAGT
>CAZNMV010000043.1:0-13985 GCA_964573835.1 uncultured Aestuariivita sp.
CGGATGCCAACGCGATGTGGGCCGATCCGGCGAACCATGCCAAGATGCTGCCCGTGATCGCCAAAGACGCCGGCATGGACGAGACGGCGACCGCCGAAACGCTGGCCACCTTCGTCTTCCCGACAGTCGAGGATCAGCTGTCGGCCAAGTGGCTGGGCGGCGGCGCGCAGGAGTTCATGAAGGGCGTGGCGGATGTCTTCGTCGCGGCAGGCTCCATCGGCTCGGCGCTCGACAGCTATGCCAACGCGGTCAACACCGGCCCGCTCAAGGCTGCAGGCGGCATGTGACGCCCCCGGGGCGGTGCGCCTGTCGCGCCGCCCCACACCCTTCGCCCGAGGCGGGACCGAACCCGCCCGGACAACTGACCGACAGGTAGGGATATGACAGGACTGGCCATCGAAAACCTCTCGATGCGGTTCGATCTGCCACATGGCGGATCGGTTCAGGCGCTGAAGGACGTATCGCTCCACCTTGCCGAGGGGGAGCTTCTGAGCGTTCTGGGCCCTTCGGGGTGCGGCAAGACCACGCTTCTGAACATCGTGGCGGGGTTCCTCGCGCCCACCGCGGGGCAGATCACGATGAACGGCCACCGCGTGACGGGGCCGGACGCCGAACGCGGCATGGTGTTCCAGCAAGGCGCGCTGTTCGAATGGATGAACGTGCGCGACAACGTGAGCTTCGGGCCGCGCATGGCGGGCCGGAAGGCGTCCGATTACGGGCCGAATGTCGATCATCTTCTCGATGTCGTGGGCCTGCGCGATTTCAAGGACAAGGCGGTCTATGAATTGTCGGGCGGCATGCAGCAGCGCGTGGCGCTGGCACGATGCCTGGCCAATGACCCCGACGTGATCCTGATGGACGAACCGCTCGGCGCGCTTGACGCGCTGACGCGCGAGAAGATGCAGGGGCTGGTGCTCAAGCTCTGGAAGGAAACGGGCAAGACGATCATCCTCATCACCCATTCGGTCGAGGAGGCGCTTCTTCTGGGCGAACGGCTGGTGGTCATGGCGCCGCGGCCGGGCCGCATCCACCGCGAATACCGCCTTCCCTTCGCCGAGATGGGCGTGGGCCGCGACCTGCGCGAGGTGAAGAAACACCCCGATTTCGCGAAGACCCGCGAAGAGATCCTGTCGATGATCTGGGACATGGAGGAAGAGATCATGGGCCGCACCGAGGTGGCGCAATGATCCCCTTCCTGATCTATGCCGCGATCTTCGTTGCCTCCTTCCTGCTGGTGAAGAAGGTCCTGCGGCGTGCGCGGCCCAAGGATTTCACCTCGCTCAAGACCGTGACCTTCGGGGACGAAAGCGCGGTCGTCTCCGACCGGGTGGCCAGCGTCGTCTCGGTCGCGACGATCTTCCTGCTGTGGGGAATGTTCACGGGGTCGTCGCTGTTGCCGTCCTTCCTGCATGCGCCGGGGCCCTATGAGGGCACGACGCAGTTCGAATACACCGTCGAGGCGGGCGGCCAGCGCGACAGCGCGACGGTGACGGTGGTCGTCCACCCCATCGGTCAGGAACCGGTCCTGCCCGAAGTGGACCCGGGCGAGGGCTTCGCGACGAATGATGTCGCCGCAGTGGGGCGCTGGCGGTCGGGTCTGATCCGGGTGGACACCAACGACGAAATCGGCCGCGACGGCGGCGCGGTGGTCGTGGCCATCAACGGCCAGCCCATCGCCCCGGGCGAGAGTGTCCGCGTCGCCGACGGGACAGTGACATTGTCCGATCGCGGCACACCCAATTTCGAGCCCGAGAAGGGCTGGCAGATGGAGCCGATCTGGCTGCCTGTGCCCGAGGCGGTCGCCTCGCGCCTGATGGAGATCGCAAGCGAGGGCTTCCGCGGATCGACCCTGGCGGAACATCTGGGCCTGTCGCTGTTCCGGGTGCTGGTCGGCTTTGGGCTGGGCGCGCTGGTGGGCATCCCGCTTGGCTACGCGATGGGCCTGTCGAACTGGTTCCGCGGCTGGTTCGACCCGATCGTCGAATTCATGCGCCCCGTGCCGCCGCTGGCGCTGATCCCGCTGGTGATCATCTGGGCGGGTATCGGCGAGGCGGGCAAGATCATCCTGCTGTTCCTCGCCGCGCTCTGGATCATGGCCATCGCGGCACGGTCGGGCGTGTCGGGGGTGCGGATTTCCAAGGTGCATGCAGCTTACTCACTGGGGGCGAGCAAGTGGCAGATCATGCGTTACGTGATCATGCCCAATTCGCTGCCCGAAATCTTCACCGGGGCGCGGGTGGCCATGGGGGTCTGCTGGGGCACCGTGGTCGCCGCCGAACTGGTCGCGGCCGAGGCGGGCGCGGGCATGATGATCATGGTGGCGTCGAAGTTCCAGAACACCGACATCGTCATCATGGGCATCATCCTGATCGGCGTGATCGGTTTTGCCATCGACATGCTGATGCGTTGGGCGGAACGGGTGATGGTGCCCTGGAAGGGCAAGGGCTGAGGCCGGAAACTTTGAAAGTTTCCGGCCTGGTTTCTTGTCAAGAAACCGGGTCCCGGATCAGCCGGCGGTATTCAGAACCGACCGGATCGCGGTGACGCCCGCATCGGTCAGGTGGTGGCCCGGCCCCGGTTCGATATGCGAGGACACACCTGCCCCCAGCCGCGTCATCACATCTGCCGTCTCCTCAACCCGTTGCAGGGGAATATGCGGATCGGCCGCGTGGCAGGCCAGAACGACGCGCGTGCCGCGCAGGTCGGACGCATAGTCGAAGCGCTTCGGCGCATGGCCATAGAGCCCCGGCCCGGGCCCGCCCGGCGCATCGCCCGTGCCCACAAGTCCGCCCGACAGCCCGAAGACCGCGCCCAGCCCGGCGCCCCGCCGCGCGGCATGTTCCAGCGCCAGGCACCCGCCCTGGCTGAAGCCCAGCACCACGATCCGCGCGGGCGGCAGGCCCGCTGCGCGGAAGGCCGCGACGGCGGCGTCGATCCGGGCGAGACCGGCTTGGACAAAGGGCTCCATCTGCGCGGCCGGGGCGAGGAAGCTTGTCGGCCACCAGGACCGGCCCGGCGCTTCGGGCGCGATCACGGCGATATCGGTCAGGCCCAGCGCCTGCGGCAGGTCGGCGATGCTGGCCGCGGTCGCGCCGCGGCCATGCACGGCCACCATCCCCCACCGCGCGTTGGCGGGTGCGGGGCCTGCGGTGACGTCTGTCATGCTGTCTTCACCTTGAGGGGCGGCAGGACCTGTTCGATCCGTTTGCGGTAGGCCTCGTACTTGTCGGGCAACATGAGCGCCTCGCCCAGCTGGGCGAGCGGTTCGTCCCGGGTGAAGCCCGGCGGATCGGTCGCGATCTCGAAGAGCACACCGCCCGGTTCGCGGAAGTAGATCGCGTTGAAATACTGCCGGTCGATCACCGGCGTCACCTGCATCCCCGCCGCGAGCAGCCTTTCGCGCCAGTCGAGCTGGTCTTCGTCATCCAGCGCCCGGAAGGCGATGTGGTGGATGCTGCCTGCGCCCTGCCGCCCGATCGACGTCTTGTCCGAGCGTTTCAGGTCGATCACCGCGCCGCGCGCGCCGCCCGGCGCGACAAGGCGCGTGCGCTCTTCGCCGTTCTTCGTCTCGTATCCCGCTTCCGCGTAGCCCATCACGTCGGTCATCAGGCGCAGCGTCGGGGCGATGTCGTCCAGCCAGAGCGTGGCGGAATGGAACCCGTCGAGGTCGGGGCCGTGATCGCCGGGCACTTCAACCAGTTCCACCGGCGCGCCGTCGGGGTCGGACACGGTGATCACCCGCTGGCCTAAGCGTTCGGAAGGTCCATCGAAGTCGATCGCCTGATCCGCCATCCGCCCCATCCAGTCATCGAAGGCGCCCGAGCCGAGGCTGTAGGCATAGGCCGAGGCCATCCCCGGCCCGGCGCGGCCCGGTCCGGCATTGGCGAATGGAAAGAAGGTCAGGATCGTGCCGGGATCGGCGGCGTGGTTGCCGTAGTAAAGGTGATAGGTGCCGGGATCGTCGAAATTCACCGTCTTCTTGACCAGACGCTGGCCCATCAGCCGGGTGAAGAAATCGACATTGGCCTGCGGCGGCCCGCTGATCGCGGTGACGTGGTGCAGTCCGGGCATGGTCTTGCCGGTCATGGCTGTCTTCCTTTCGGGACGAAGTTTGTTACCCGCAAATGTATCCTGCAGGATCGCCGAGTTAAGTCGCGCCCGCGCGCTGTTTCTGTGCAGCGATGCACGCCGCCGCCCGGAACGGGGCCGCTCCCCGCAGGCGCTCCGTCACCGCTGAACCATCGCGTTTTCCCATTCGCCGAGGAAATCGCGCCGGTTCAGCGGATCGAGGAACACCATCAGCGCCGGGCCCAGCCGGATCGGCCCGAACCCGCCGCCCGCGTCGTCGGTCGAGGGGCGCAGTGGCGGAAGCGGCCAGTCGCCGGGGCCGTCGCGCAGCCCAAGATCGGCCAGCATGTCGATCATGGCACCTGCGGCTTCCGTGTTCTCCGCCGTCTGCGGCACCAGCGCGGTGCGCAGCATCACATTGGTGAAATCCTGCATCTGCAGGATCTTCACCCGCCCGCCCGACGCACGCGCCATGCGTTCGACCGCATAGCTGCCCAGCACGTTGTAGGCGAGCGCGAGGCGCCCGCTTGCCACATCGTCGATCATCTGCCCCGAACAGCAATACAGACGCGGCGCGAGGCGGCCCATGACTTCGGACAGACGCCAGAAGGCATCCGTTGACCGCGCCTCTTGCGTCGCGAAAAGATAGCCGAGGCCGCTGTCGCGGATGTCATAGGTGCCGATGGCGTCCTGGAATCTTTCGGGATGCGCGCGCAGGAGAGAGATCAGCTCCTGCCGGGTCGCGGGGACGTCGAGGCCTTCGAACCGGTCGGACGACAGGACCACAACCGCCGGTTCCGCCGTGAAGGCGAAGATCAGGTCGCGCCAGCGCGCCCAGTCGGGCAGGGCATCGGTCCTGTCCGAGGCATAGCGCTGCGCGAACCCGTCATTGGCCAGCCTGAACTGCAGGTCCATCGCCGAGGACAGGGCCAGATCGAAGCGCGCGCCGTCGCGGATCACCCGGTAGAGCGTGGCCGACGACACGACGGTATAGTCGATCGCCAGCGCCGGCCGATCCGCCTGAAAAGCCAGAAGGTAGGGTTCGAACACCTCGAGATCGGCGGTCGAGATGATCCGCAGAACCTGCGGCCCGGTTCCCGGATAATGGCGGTGATCCTCGATCTCGAAGGCCGCGGCGATGGCGGCCAGGAGACTCAGAGCGACGGCAAGACAAGCGAGACGCATGCACCCCTCCCGTTCATGGCAGGTCCCAGTTCCAACCGCCCTCCATGGGCCGCAAGCACGTCGTGCGCGATGGTCAACCCAAGGCCCGATCCGACGATGCCTTCGGTGTTGTCGCCGCGCCGGAAGCGTTCGGTCAGCGCCTCGGCCGGACCGGTGCCAAGGCCGGGGCCTTCGTCGCTGACGGCGATGCGGGCCTCGCCATCGGCGGCGCGGACACTCAGGCGCACGGCAGTGTCCTCGGGCGAATACTTGATCGCGTTGTCGAGCACGTTGCGCAACGCATTCTCGAGCAGCACGGCGTCGCCCGCGACCCGCGCGGGCGCGGTGTCGAGATGCAGGCGGATATCCTTCATCGCCGCCGTCGGTTCGAGCGCGCCCGCCGTCTGCGCGGCAAGTTCGGCCAGATCGACGGGTGCGCGCGCCAGATCGTCGGCGCGCCAGGCGACGGTTGCGTGATCGAGAAGCTGCCCCGCCGAGCGCGAGCTTTCGTCGACGGCGCGGATGATCCGGCGCAGGCGGGTCTTTTCGGCCTCGTCCGCGACCGACCGCAGGGCGATTTCGGCCTGTGCACGCACGACGGCCAGCGGCGTGCGCACGCGGTGCGCGGCTTCGGCGATGAAATCCTCGGACCGCCGGATCGACTGGCCGAGCCGGTCCATCAGCCGGTTGAGCGAGGTCATCAGCGGCGCCAGTTCCGCCGGGGCGTCGCGGCGCAAGGGGCGCAGATCGGACGGGCCACGGCGCGACACGGCGGCGGCGATCTCGTTCAGGGGCCGCAGCGAGGCGCGCGCTGCGACCGCCGACAGCCCCACCGCGACCGCGAAGAATGCCACCGACAGGATCGCGGCAAGCCGCGACAGGTCGGCCGAGATGGTGCCGACGCCATGACGCGTCTGCGCGACGGTGACGGTCACCTGCACCGGTTCGGACCCCGCCAGAACCGACCGCGCGACCGAGGCCATGCGCACCGCCTCGCCGCTGTAGTCGCCGGTGTCGAAGACGATCTGCCCGGGCGCGGGCACTGCCGTGGGCACAGGCAGATCGTCATAGCCGGTCAGCAGCACCCCCCCCGCCGCGATGCGGTAGAAGACCCGGTCCTGGCTGATCGCGTCGAGCATCGCGAAGGCGGAATAGGGCAGTTCCAGCCGCACCTCGCCCTGTTCGGAGCGCAGCGTTTCCGCAATGGTGGTGGCCGAGGCAGCAAGGACGTTGTCCTGCGTCCGCTCGGCCGCCTGCCGGGCCAGCGTGGTCACCATCCCCCAGGACAGAAGCGACAGAAGCGCCGCGACCCCGGCCAGAAGGAACGTCAGGCGGCGGCCGATCGACCCCGTCGTCTTCATGGGCGCGCCGTCTCCATCCGGTAGCCGAGGCCGCGCACCGTCTCGATCCGCAGGCCCATGCCGTCGATCCGGCGGCGCAGGCGGCCGACATAGACCTCGATCGCGTTCTCGGTCACTTCGGCGTCATAGGAAAAGAGCCTGTCCATCAGCTGGCCCTTGGACAGGATCTGTCCGGGATGGCGGGCGAAGACCTCGAGCAGGCGAAGCTCGCGGTTGCGCAAATCGAGCGTGACGCCATCGCGGCTGAGCGTGCCGGCCAGCGGATCGAACAGGACATCGCCCAGCGCGATCTGGTTGCGCGCCGATCCGCCGCGCCGCCGCAGCACCGCCCGGCAGCGCGCTTCGAGTTCCGAGAAGTCGAACGGCTTTGTGATGTAGTCGTCCGCCCCCTGATCGAGCGCGCCGACCCGGTCGGACACCTGCGCACGCGCGGTCAGCACGATCACGGGGGTTTCCAGATGCGCGCGCTTGCGCGCGAGAAAGTCGCGCCCGTCACCATCGGGCAGCATCACGTCGAGCAGGATCAGATCGTAGGAGGCCGAGGCGAGGCAATCCTCGGCCGCGGCGAGCGTCGGGGCATGATCGACGGCATGACCGTCCAGCGCGAGACGGTTCACCACCGCATCGGCCAGTTCGCGGTTATCTTCCACCAGAAGATAGCGCACCCCTTACCCCCTGTTGTCCCGTGTCAGGCTTCTGTCAGCTTCCTGTGGTGACGTGGCAGCATGGGCGGCGGAGGACCGCCTGTCAAACGGGAGGAAATCACATGAACACCCATGGGTGGACGCGCCGTGCGCTTGTCGCGGCGGCAACCGCAACGCTTGCCGTGGCGGGCATGGCTCAGGCCGACGGTCACAAGATGATGGACCAGGTTCATTTCCTGGTTCCCGGCGGCGCGGGCGGGGGCTGGGACGGCACCGCGCGCGGCACGGGCGAGGCGCTGGTGAATGCCGGGCTCGTCGGCAACGCCACATATGAGAACATGTCGGGCGGCGGCGGCGGCGTGGCGATCGCGCACCTGATCGAGAACGCAGCCTCGAGCCAGGGCACGCTGATGGTCAACTCGACCCCCATCGTGATCCGCGCGCTCACCGGCGAGATCGCGCAGAGCTTCCGGGACCTGACGCTGGTCGCGGGCACCGTGGGCGATTATGCCGCCCTGGTCGTCACCACCGACAGCCCGCTGCAGACGATGGAAGATGCGCTGGCGCTCTATCGTACCGCGCCGATGGATTTCGCGATCGGCGGCGGTTCGGTTCCCGGTGGCATGGACCATCTTGTCGCGGCCATCGTGATGCAGGCCGCGGGCGAAGACCCGACCGCCTTCAACTATATCGGCTATGACGCGGGCGGCGAGGCGATGGCAGGCCTGCTGTCGGGCGAGATCGACGCGCTCTCGACCGGCTTTTCGGAAGCGGTTGCGCTGGCCCAGCAGGGCGAAATCCGCATTCTGGGCGTCACCGCGCCCGACCGCGTCGCGGCCTATGCCGATGCGCCCACCTTCGCCGAACAGGGCATCGACGCGCAGTTCGTGAACTGGCGCGGGTTCTTCGCCGCCCCCGGCCTGCCCGAGGATCAGCTCAAGGCCTATCAGGACATGCTGGGCAAGATGCTGGAAACCCCGGAATGGGAAGCGGTGCGCAGCCGCATGGGTCTTGTCAACATCTACCGTCCGGGCGAAGATTTCCGCACCTTCCTCGAAGCGCAGGAAAAGCAGCTGGGCGACCTGATGCGCGAGCTGGGCTTCCTCTGACGCGACCGCGTCCGTGACAACGGCCGGTCCGACGCGCGGGCCGGCCGACCGAACCAGAACCTACATCCGGACCGGGGGGAGGGACCGACCCATGACGCTCGATCGCTGGATCGCGCTGGCCTTCATCGCCTTTTGCTGCGTGTACGGCTATGCCGCCTTCTTCACCATGGACCAGTCGCTGCCGCCCATCCTGCGGCGCAATCCGGTCTGGCCCTCGACCTTCCCGAAGATCCTGGCAGTGGCGGGCATCATCGTGGGGCTGATCGTGCTGTTCACCGCGAAATCCAAGGCGGAACAGCAGACGGGAAAGGCGGACGGCGTGATGGATATCACCCGACTGCGCGAATATCACATCGGTCAGGCACTGGCGCTGGTCGGGCTGATGCTGGCCTATGCGCTCACGCTGCGGCCGCTGGGCTTTCTGGGATCGACAACTCTGTTCCTTGTCCTCGGGGCGATGATCCTCGGCGAACGCAAGCTGCATGTCCTTCTCCCCGTCGCGGTGCTGGCGGCGGGGTCGATCTGGTATCTGGTGCAGGAGGTGCTGGGCATCTTCCTGCGGCCATGGCCCGCGTTTCTGGTCTGAGGTAGGGAGCGCGCCATGCTGGAAGGGCTTCTCATCGGACTCGCCACGGCGGTCACGCCGTTCAACCTTGTCATGGTCGTGTTGGGCTGCGTCATCGGCACGCTGATCGGGATGCTGCCGGGTCTTGGCCCGATGTCGATCATCGCGATCATGATCCCGGTGGCCATCGGCATCGGCGATCCGACCTCGGCGCTGATCCTGCTCTCGGGGGTCTATTACGGCGCGATCTTCGGGGGGTCGACCTCGTCGATCCTGCTGAACGCGCCGGGGGTGGCGGGAACCGTCGCCACCAGTTTCGACGGCTACCCGATGGCCCGCAAGGGGCAGGCGGGCAAGGCGCTCACCATCGCCGCCATCGCAAGCTTTGCGGGCGGCACGATCGCCACCATCTTGCTGATGATCTTCGCCCCCGCGCTGTCGACCGTGGCGCTTCTGTTCCATTCGGCGGAATACTTCGCGCTGATGGTCGTGGGCCTTTCGGCCATCGCGGCCTTCGCGGGCACCGGTCAGGTCGGCAAGGCGCTGATGATGACGATCTTGGGCCTGATGCTGGGCACGGTGGGCGAAGGCGCGCTGTCGAACATGCCGCGCTTCACCTTCGGGGTGATGGAGCTGCAATCGGGTTTTTCCTTCATCACACTCGCCATGGCGATGTTCGCCCTGCCCGAGGCGCTGTTTCTTGTCATGAACCCGGCCCGCGCGGCCACCGATGCGGGTGGCAAGATCACCGGATTGCGGATCACGAAGGCAGAGGCCCGCAGCATCGCGCCGGTGATCGGGCGGCAATCGCTGCAAGGCTTCTTCATCGGCGTTCTGCCGGGTGCGGGCGCGACGATCGCGTCCTTCCTCGGCTATGCGGTCGAGCGCAACATCGCCAAAGGCAAGGAGCAGGAAGAGTTCGGCCATGGATCGATCAAGGGTCTCGCCGCTCCGGAAAGCGCCAACAACGCCGCCTGCACCGGATCCTTCGTGCCGCTGCTGACGCTGGGCATTCCGGGCTCGGGGACGACGGCGATTCTTCTGGGCGCGCTCATCGCGCTGAACGTGACGCCGGGGCCGCGGCTGATGACGGACGAACCCGACGTGTTCTGGGCGGTCATCATCTCGATGTATATCGGGAATCTGGTGCTTCTGATCCTGAACCTGCCGTTGATCCCCTATATCGCGAAGATCCTGACGATCCCGCGCAACTACCTGATCCCGTTCATCCTGTTCTTCACCCTGATGGGCAGCTACATCGGCCAGAACAACCCGACCGAGCTGCTGATCCTTGTCGGCTTCGGGGTGGTCGCGACGATCCTGCGGTTTGCGGATTATCCGCTGGCGCCGCTGCTGATCGGGTTCATTCTGGGCACGATGCTGGAAGACAACTTTGCCCGGGCGATGCAGCTTTATCGCGGCTTCGGCTTCATTCTGGAACGGCCGATGACGCTGGCGCTGCTGGTGACGGCGGTTCTTCTGGTGCTGTTGCCCAGCTATCGCGCGCGGCGCGCCCGCAAGCGGGCCGAAGGGGTGGCCGATGGCGACTGACGCCGGCCCGCCCGCACCTCTTGACGGGGTGCGGGTGCTTGACCTGACGAATGTGCTGGCCGGGCCTTTCGCCTGCCACCAGCTGGCCCATCTGGGCGCCGAGGTCATCAAGGTCGAAACAGTGGGCCACGGCGATCTCGCCCGCAATCTCGGGTCTGATCCGGACCTTTCGGCGCGGGGCATGGGCATCAGCTTCCTTGCGCAGAACGCAGGGAAAAGATCGCTGACGCTGAACCTGAAGGACCCGCGCGGCAAGGAGATCCTGCAGCGCCTCGTCACGCAGGCCGACGTGCTGGTCGAGAATTTCCGCCCCGGGGTGATGGACAGGCTCGGGCTTGGGCATGCGGCGCTTAAGGCCCATAATCCGCGCCTGATCTACTGCGCCATCTCGGGCTTCGGGCAGGACGGGCCTTGGGCCGACCGGCCCGCCTATGACCAGATCGTGCAGGGCGCGTCAGGCGTCATGTCGATCACCGGGGATCAGGACAGCGCCCCCTTGCGCGTGTGCTATCCGCTGGCCGACACGGTGGGCGGGCTGACTGCGGCCATGACCATCTGCGCGGCCCTGAATGCCCGCCCGCGCGGGGCCTTCATCGACGTGTCCATGCTCGAATCGGTTCTGGCGACCATGGGCTGGGTCGTGTCGAACCACCTGATCGGCGGGGTCGACCCGCAGCCGCAGGGCAACGAGAACCCCACATCCGCCCCCTCGGGCACCTTCCGCTGCGCCGATGCGCCGATCAACATCGCCGCCAACAAGGACGAACAATGGCAGGTGCTGGCCCGGCATCTGGGCCGCGCCGACCTGCTGGAGCACCCCGATTTCGCCACCCGCGAGGACCGCAAGCGCAACCGCCTGCGCCTGCGGGATGCGCTTGAGACCGTGCTGACCACACGCCCTGCCCGCGACTGGGCGGACGAACTCAATGCGCTGGGCGTGCCCGCGGGCGCGGTGATGACGGTGCCCGACATGCTGGCCCATCCGCAGGTGGCGGACCGCGGCTTTCTTGCCCGGTTCGAGGATGCGCCCGGCGTGGGCCGACCCATCGACGTGGTGCGCATCGGCGCGATGATCGACGGGCAGCGCCCCTCGGTCGACACGCCGCCGCCCGCGCTGGGGCAGGACACCGATGCGATCCTCTGCACCCTCGGCTATGCCGGGGACGCGATCGCTCAGTTGCGCAAGGAGGGCGTGATTTGACGACCGGCGGACAGGATGTTGCGGACTGGTGGCGCACCGCCATCATCGACATGGAACCGGGCCGCATCGCCCTGCGCGGACGGCCCGTGCAGGACCTGATCGGCGCCATGGATTTCGCGGGCATGATCTGGCTTCTGGTCATGGGGGAAGAGATCGAAGGCCCCCGCGCGCGGCTGTTCGAGGCGGCGCTGGTCGCGGCGGTGGATCACGGGCCGCAGGCCCCGTCGATCGCGGCGGCCCGCATGGCCGCCACCTGCGGCGTCGGCCTGCAATCGGCGATGGCGACGGGCCTCAACAGGCTGGGCGATGTGCATGGCGGCGCGGGCGAACAGGCGGTCGAACTGTTCCGCGCGGCGGACGCCGCGGGCCCCGACCGGCTGGACGACGTGCTGGCCGACTGGCGCGCGCGCAACGGCCCCTATCTTCCGGGCTTCGGTCACCGGTTTCACAAACCCGTCGATCCCCGCGCGCCGCGCCTACTGGCGCTGGTCGACGAGGCCGCTGCGGCAGGCGCGGTCTCGGGCCGGTTCGCGGCTGTGGGCCGCGCGGTCGAGGCGACGCTTGCCCGTGAAAGGGGCCGGGCGGTGCCCATGAACATCGACGGCGCCACCGCCGTCATCTACGCCGAACTCGGCTGCCCCGCACCGCTGGCGCGCGGGTTCTTCGGCCTGTCGCGGTCGGTGGGCATTCTTGCCCATGCTTGGGAACAGCGCCAGCAGGGCGGCCGCAACAAGGGCCCCACGCCGCCCGCCTATCGCTGGACCTATGACGGTCCGTGACGGCCGAAGCTGACGCAAGCTGACTGGGATGAATGGTGGAGCCTAGGGGAGTCGAACCCCTGACCTCTTGCATGCCATGCAAGCGCTCTCCCAACTGAGCTAAGGCCCCACGAGTCGGAACACCGTTCCGAGTGCGCAGGTGGATAGGCGCAAGTCCGGGCGGGATCAAGCGGAAAATACCGCCCGGACGGGTCGTTCGGGATCAGTCGTCGTCGCCGCCGCCGACATCCGCGATGTCGTCGAGCGAGACGTTGTCGTCGTCGTCATCCTCGTCGAGCAGTTCGTCGTCGAGGTCCATGTCGACCGCATCGTCTTCGTCCAGTTCGACCTCTTCGTCGAGGTCGACGGCCTTCGCCTTGCGCGACGCGCCGTCTGCGGCGTCGGCGGTGATCAGCCGGGTCTTGGAGTGGTCAAGCTCCACAACCTCACCGGTGTACGGGCTGACGATCGGGGTCTGGTTCAGGTCGTAGAACCGTTTGCCGGTGGTCGAGCAAACGCGTTTCGTGCCCCATTCTTCCTTGGGCATGTGCATCCCCTTTGAAATTGGATGAGTCGTGAGACGATTCCGGGCAATTGCCATATGCGCCCCGGCGTGTCAAAGCCTTTGCCCTGACCCTTTCTGGCACAAGGCGGACAGGCAGGATGAGGCATGTTCTCGACGGTGATCCTCCGGTCGCGCTGGTTCTGCGCCGGTCGGCCCGGGCGCGGCGGATTTCGCTGCGCGTTTCGCGGCTGGACGGGCGGGTCACGCTGACCCTGCCGCCCGGCGTGCCCGAACGCGAGGCGCTGGCCTTCGCGCGGGATCGCGCCGACTGGATCCGCGGGCATCTGGGCGACATGGCCCCGTCTGTAGCGGTCGCGCCGGGGACCGATCTGCCCGTCGAAGGCCGCCTGCGCCGGATCGAGGCCGCCGGGGGCCGCCGCATCTTGCTGGACGAGGATCGCATCGCGGTGCCGGGCGATCCGATCGGGCCGCGGCTGCAGGCTTTTCTCAAGGCGCGCGCGCGCGACCGGCTGGCCGCGGCGTCGGACCGTCATGCGGCCGCACTTGGCCTGCCCTATGCGCGGCTCAGCCTGCGCGATCCGCGGTCGCGCTGGGGGTCGTGTTCGTCGCGGGGCACACTGATGTATTCCTGGCGGCTGATCCTCGCGCCGTGCGAAGTGCTCGACTATGTCTGCGCGCACGAGGTGGCGCATCTCGCCGAGATGAACCATTCCGACCGGTTCTGGAGCGTTGTCCGGCAGCTTTACGGCCCCTATGAGGCCGAGCGCCGCTGGCTGCGGACCGAAGGCGGGGCCTTGCACCGCTTCGTCTTCACCGCTTGACCGGCGGGGCGTTTGTGATCACGTTTGCCCCATGCTGATCAACCCGCGCCCTTCCGACAGTGCCGCCGCCGCTCATGACCGGGTCTACCGGGCGCTGCGCACCCGCATCATGCATGGCGAGATCGCGCCGGGCCAGGCGCTGACGCTGCGCGGGATCGGCAAGGAATTCGGCGTCTCGATGACACCTGCGCGCGAGGCGGTGCGCAGGCTGGTGGCG
>CAZNMV010000044.1:0-13806 GCA_964573835.1 uncultured Aestuariivita sp.
GTGCCGATGATGAACATCATCAATGGCGGCGAACATGCCGACAACCCCATCGACATCCAGGAATTCATGATCATGCCGGTGGCCGCCGAGAACATCCGCGACGCCGTGCGCATGGGGGCCGAGGTCTTCCATACCCTGAAGAAGGAACTGTCAGCCGCAGGCCTCGCCACCGGCGTGGGCGACGAGGGCGGCTTTGCCCCCGACATCAGCTCGACCCGGGATGCACTTGATTTCATTCTGAAATCCATCGAGAAGGCGGGTTATCGCCCAGGCGAGGAGATCTTTCTCGCGCTGGACTGCGCCGCGACCGAGTATTTCAAGGACGGCCATTATGTCCTGTCCGGGGAAGGCAAGCGGCTCTCCAGCGTCGAGAACGTCGCCTATCTCGAAGCGCTGGTGAACGACTATCCCATCATCTCGATCGAGGACGGCATGGCCGAAGATGACTGGGACGGCTGGCACCTGCTGACGCAGGCCCTGGGCGACCGGGTTCAGCTGGTGGGCGACGATCTTTTCGTCACGAACCCTGCCCGTCTGTCGGAAGGCATCGCCAAGGGCTGCGCCAATTCAATGCTGGTCAAGGTCAACCAGATCGGATCGCTGACCGAAACGCTGCGCGCCGTCGATATCGCGCATCGCGCGCGTTACACCAACGTCATGTCGCACCGGTCGGGCGAGACCGAGGATGCGACCATCGCAGATCTCGCCGTCGCCACCAATTGCGGGCAGATCAAGACCGGCTCGCTCGCCCGGTCCGACCGGCTGGCGAAGTACAACCAGCTCATCCGGATCGAGGAGCAGTTGGGCGAAACCGCGATCTACGCGGGCCGTTCCATCCTGCGCTGAGCGCTTGCACGGCCGCACGGCGCGCGTAGTCTGGCGCGCATGATGCTTCCCGTCGTGATCCTTGGCGCTGGTGCGTCCTCCCGCATGGGGGGCGCGGACAAGCTGATGCAGATCGTGGACGGTCGCCCTCTGATCCGGCGTCAGGCGGATATCGCGCTGGAGGCCCGCCTCGGCCCTGTCTTCGTCACCCTGCCGCCCGGGGACCATCCACGGAAAGCCGCACTTCAGGGGCTGGATCTGCGGATCGTGCCCGTCGCCGAGGCGGCGGAAGGGATGAATGCCAGCCTGCGCGCAGGCCTGGCCGCGTTGCCAGCCTGCGACGCGGCGATGATCCTTCTGGGCGACCTGCCCGACCTGACGACGGATGACCTGAAGACCGTCGCGCAAAATGTTGAATTGAAATCAGATATTCTCGTCTGGCGTGGCGCGTCCCAAGCGGGTGCGCCGGGCCATCCGGTGGTGTTCAGCGCCGCCCTGTTCCCCGCGCTCAGGGCGCTCATCGGCGATGGCGGCGGGCGCGAGGCGGTCGCGCTCGCGGGTGATCGGGTGAGGTTGATCCCCCTGCCAGACGACCGGGCACGTGCCGATCTCGACACCGTCGAAGCCTGGGACGACTGGCGCCGCCGCAACCCGGCGCGTGCAGAATGAAAACAGGCGGGACGGCACGCCGCCCCGCCTTGATGCACGCGCAGGCCCCCGGCCACGCGCCACGCTGCAATCTGCTGTGCCGCGATCAGCCGTTGACGACCAGAACCGCCTCGTGCCGCTTGAGCGACCGGCGCGCCGCGCCGAAGGCTTCAAGCCCGATGTCGGTCTTCAGCTCGGGGAAGATCTCGAAGATCTCCTGACGCTGTTCGTCGCCCAGACCCGCCAGCGAATAATCGCCCGGCTGGAAGCTTTCGCTCCAGGTGCCGTCCGCCAGAACCACCTCGTGCTGGTCGCACAGGAAGTGGACATAGGTCACTTCCGGCGCCGTGGCCCGGGTGATGCCCGGCAGGCCCACCAGATGCTTGGCCGCCACCAGAACCTCGCTTTCGCCAAGGTAGTAGGACGTCTTCTCGTTCGAGACGAGCATCCGGTGGTTCGGGCTGAGCATCATGTCCCGCTCGGGCAGGTTGTCGCCCAGCGCACCCTTGCGGATCATGACCGGCGCGAGGTGCGCGGCACCCGACAGATCGCGTGCGGTCAGGCTGCGCGAACCGGCCCAGCGGATCGTCTGGATGCCGTTATCGCGGGTGATGACCTTGTCGCCGGGGCGCAGGTCTTCCACCTGGCGTTCGCCGCGCGGCGTCGCGATGAGGCTTCCGGGGGTGAAGCAGATCACCCGTTCGATGTTGACGAAGCTGGTCGTGCCGGTTTCCGTGCCCGCATCGTCGAAGAAGCGCACGGTCCCGTTTTCGGGGTTGGTCGAGCTGAATTCGACAAACAGCCGTCCGCCGGGGTTCTGTGCTTCGGCCGCGCCGCGCAGGTCGAGCGTGTCGAAGTCGTCGCCGCCTTCGCCGCCATCGATGGTGTCACCCTGCGTGACGTTCACGAAGAGGTCCCGGTCGTCGCCGCCGAACATCGAATCCTGGTCGATGCCGCCGTCCAGCGTGTCGTTGCCGGCCCCGCCGATCAGCGTGTCGTTGTCATCCTGACCGAAGAGCAGGTCATTTCCCGCGCCGCCGCTGATCAGGTCGGTGCCGTTGTCCGGACGCGGATCGGCCAGCGCACCGGGCAGATCGTCGCGGATCTCGAGCACATCGAAGACCGACGACGGGCCAAGTCCACCGTAGATCGTATCGTTGCCCGCGTCGCCGTCCAGAGTGTCGGCACCTTCGCCACCGACGATGAAGTCATTGTTGTCGCCGCCACTGACCGAGTCGTCGTCGATACCGGCATCGATCGAGTCGTTGCCTGCGCCACCGAAGATCAGGTCTGCATCGTCGCCGGTGAGGATCGTATCGGCTCCGGCGCCGCCGAAGACGGTGTCGAGATCGTTGTCCGTGACCGGGTCTGCCGGGAGTGCCGGCAAGCCATTATACGCAGGGAAACCACGGTCGAGCAGCCCGGACAGCGGGTTCGACGTGTCGATGAAATCGGCGCCTTCGCCGCCCTCGACGCTGTCGCGCCCTTCGCCGCCGATGATCGTATCGTTGCCATCGCCGCCACTGATCGTGTCGTCGTCGACACCGGCGTCGATCGAATCCGCCCCGTCTCCTCCAAGGATCGAGTCGTTGTCGTCTCCGGTCACGATGGTGTCGTTGCCGCGCCCGGCATCGACCGTGTCACGGTCATCGCTCGGGTCGGTATCGCCCGCCGCAGCGGGAACGCCCGGCACCCCCGGGAAGCCCCGGTCTGGGCCCGAGCCGCCGCCGGGACCATCGGTCGAGATGTCGTCATCGCCATCGCCGCCGGCGACTTCGTCGGAACCGTCGCCGGACCGGATCGTATCGTCGCCTTCGTCTGCCAGAATGATGTCGTCATCCGAACCGACCGGCGGGAAGATCGAGTCGTCGTTGTCGACGAAATCGCCATCGGGGTCGCCGGTATAGGACGTGTCGATCAGGTCGTCGCCGGGCGTGCCTTCGACAATGCCGTCCGAACCGCCCGGCGGCGGAGTGTCGATGCGCGCGTCATAGACCGCGACGTAGTCGATCTGGCCTTCGAAGAACTTCAGGAACTCGTTGTCGACGTTCTCGCGCGCACCGAAGGTGAAAGACGTGCCGTCATTGCCGCCGATATCCAGCGACAGGTCTGTCGCGGTCACCGGAATGTTGGCCGAGGTGCCTGCGGTCAGGTTCTCGACGAAGAAGCCGCCGCCGGTGGGCGACCAGGTATAGGTCGCACGCAGCGTGTCTCCGACATCGAAGAAGCCCGCGCCGGTCGACACGAAGACGTCCGACCCGGCCCCGGGCATGCTGTGGGTGAGTTCGACCGCCCCGCCGGGGGTGACGAGAATCTCGAAATAGCCTTCGGTGTCGGAATCGAAGAACTCGCCACGGTTGATGATCGTCTGGATGGTCGAGTTGGTGACGGCGGTCTGGGTGAACTCGGTGATGATCGAGCCCTCGTTCAGATCGAAGGACGAATCATTACCGCCCACGTCGAACCGGTCGGGTTCCCCGCCAAGCACCAGCTGATCGCCGGTGACCAGGGCACCGCCGACCAGCGTCCCGTTCTGGGCCAGACCACCATCATCGAGACCTGTGTCATTGGTCTCGGAGCCTGTCAGGAAATCCCACAGACCGATGAGGTTCGCGGCAAAAGGATCCGTGAAGTTATTCGCCATCTGTCACTCCATACCTGTGCCGATCCCGGCACCACCCGCTTGCGCGGTAACCTCGTCAACCCCGGCTCAAGCGATGGCCATTACAGACGGCGGCACGGAGATGCAGCGCGCGGGCGAGCAAGCACAAGACGGCAATCGCCTGCGAACAAGCGATCACATTCTTCGTTCATCACATGTGCCATGATCATGGCGGCAGCGATTCGAACGTGCTTCTCAGGCGTCCCACGCCATCAAAACCGTGCGGCCTTCCCCAAGACCGTCAGACTTTGCCCCCCAGTTGGGCAAGACGATGTATACGGGCGGGAATGTGTTGAAAAAAGCGAAAAGTGGCGCGATTCGGACGAGGCAGAGGCAGCATGACCGCATTCTCGGCGCAAATCCGGCCCCGGCGCGACCGGCCTGCCGCAGGACTGTTTCGAAAACGTCAAATATTCTTTCGGTATTTTTGGTGATTTTTAGTGGTAAGCGCTGATTCCTCCCGGCTCATTGTTGCCAAACCTGCAACACCGGCCCCGAAGCGCCCTTCCAGCGCCGATCCGAGGGACCGGCGATGATCGCACAAACGCAGGGTTTACGGATCGGAACCAATCGCGTCCGGCACGGCGCATCAGCTTGCGGAAAGGGAACAAACCCCGCTCAACGTTCCCGAATCGCGGCGCAACCCGGTCGAAAACATGGCTGGCTCTGGTACCCAAGGTCGGATTCGAACCGACACGCCCGAAGGCGGGGGATTTTGAATCCCCTGCGTCTACCATTCCGCCACTTGGGCCAGCGCGAAGACGGGGATACGGCAAGCGATGGGCGAACTCAATCCCAATCCATGCCCCGCTTGACGCGCCCGGCCACATGCGGGACAGACGCGACGACGCATCGAACCGGACCCCGCCCATGATCCGCGCGCTTTACGACTGGACCATCCGCATGGCCGAACACCCGCGCGCGCTGTGGGTACTGGCCATCGTCAGCTTCGCGGAAAGCTCGGTCTTTCCGATCCCGCCCGATGTGCTGATGATCCCGATGATCCTGGCGGCCCCTTCGCGCGCCTTCCTCATCGCGGGCGTGGCGCTGGTGGCCTCGGTTCTGGGCGGCATGGCCGGATACGCCATCGGCGCCTTCGCCTATGACAGCGTGGGCCAACCCGTTCTCGCCGCACTGGGCAAGGCCGAGGCGATGGAGGCCTTCAACACCCGCTTCAACGATTTCGGCTTCTGGGCCGTGCTCACGGCGGGCGTCACGCCCTTTCCCTACAAGGTCATCACCATCATGTCGGGCTGGACGTCGATGCCGCTGGGCGTCTTCATCGCCACCTCGATCCTCGCGCGCGGCCTGCGCTTCTTCTTCGTCGCGTGGCTTTTGTGGAAATACGGCGCGCCGATCCGCGATTTCATCGAAAAGCGCCTGGGCCTGATGTTCACGCTCTTCGTGATTTTGCTTGTCGGCGGGTTCGCGGTATTGAAGCTGCTATGACGCGCCGCATGCTGATCGCGCTGGCCGCGGGCGGGTCCGCGGCGCTTCTGGCGGGGGCCTTCGCCTTCCAGCATCTGGGCGGTCTTGCGCCCTGCGAACTTTGCCTCTGGCAACGCTGGCCCCATGCGGCGGCCATCGCCATCGGCGCGGCGGCGCTGGCACTTGGCATGGGCGCTTTGGCCTGGGCGGGGGCGGCGGCCGCGCTCGCCACAGCCGGCATCGGGGCCTACCACACCGGCGTCGAACGCAAATGGTGGGACGGCCCTGCCGCCTGTTCCGGCGGCGATATGGGCACGCTGACGACCGATCAGCTCTTCGACCGGATCATGGCGGCACCGCTGGTGCGCTGCGACGAAGTTCCGTGGGACATGCTGGGCCTGTCGATGGCCAGCTGGAACGCCCTGATCGCGTTGGCGCTGGCCGCGCTGTGGATCGCGGCGGCGCGCGCCCGGGCCTGACTCAGGCCGATTTCCGGGTCGACAAGAGCAGCGAGGTTTCGCTTGTCGCCACGCCGTCCAGCCGCCGGATGCGGCTCAGCGCCTGATCGAGCGCCTCGAGCGTGTCTGTCCCCAACTCCACGATCACGTCCCAGCGCCCGTTGGTCGTGTGCAGCGCCCGCACCTCGGCCATGCCCTGCAACTGGCGCAAGATGCGGTCGGTGCCGCGCCCCTCGATCCCGATCATCATCAACCCGCGCACCGGGTCGCTGAGCCGGTCCTGCCGCAGCACCACGGTGAACCCAAGGATGTCGCCACGTGCCTGAAGGCGTTCGATCCGCGCCCGCACGGTTGTCCGCGACAACCCCAACCCCTGCGCAAGATCCGACAGCGACGCCCGCGCGTCATGCCGGAGTGCCGCGATCAACCGTTCATCCGTTTTGTCCATATTGACCTGCGTTTTGATCGAATCTAGCGCAGTCTGCACAAAATGATCCCTTAAAGCCAACGCGAAACGGCGGATATTCCGGGCAAGCCTTCACTGACCCAAGGAACCCCCATGTCCCGCATCATCCTGATCGGCGCCCCCGTCGACAGCGGCAAACGCCGCCCCGGCTGCCTCATGGGCCCCGACGCCTACCGCACCGCCGGGCTGGTGCAGGCGCTGCGCGATCTCGGCCACCAGGTCGAGGACATGGGCAACCTGTCGCCTGCATTACATGCCCCCGACGACGCGGGCGGGCGCCTGCATGCCCCGAACGAAACCATCGGCTGGACGCATCGCCTTGTCCGCGTGGGGGCCGAGGCCGCGGCGCGCGGCATCCCCGTCTTCCTTGGCGGCGATCACAGCCTGTCGCTGGGTTCGGTCGCAGGCGTCGCGCGCCATGCCGCGTCGCAGGGGCGGCCGCAATTCGTGCTCTGGCTCGACGCGCATTCCGATTACCACACGCCCGAGACCACCCTCAGCGGCAACCTGCACGGCACGCCCGTGGCCTATGTCACCGGCAGGCCGGGCTTCGGCGGATTCCCCGAACTGACCGCGCCGGTGCCGCAGGAAAACGTCTGCATGATCGGCCTGCGCTCGGTCGATGCGGGCGAACGCGCGGCGCTTGCGCAAACCGCGATCCGCCGCCACGACATGCGCGAGATCGACGAGACGGGTATCGGCGCGCCACTGACGGCCTTCCTCGAAACCGTCGCGACGGCGGGCGGCGCGCTGCATGTGAGCCTTGACGTCGATTTCCTCGACCCCGCCATCGCGCCCGGCGTCGGCACCACGGTGCCCGGCGGCGCCACCATCCGCGAAGGCCATCTGGTGATGGAGATGCTGCATGACAGCGGCCTCGTCACGTCGATGGACCTGGTGGAGCTGAACCCGTTCCTCGACGACCGCGGGCGCACCGCGCAGGTCATGCTCGATCTCTGCGCCTCGGCCATGGGCCGCCGCGTCTTTGACCGCCCCACCCGCGCCTACGCATGAGGCCGCAGATGACCAGCCCCTCCGACAAGGCCCTCGTCCCCTTCGTCTCGGTCGATCACATGATGCAGCTGATCCACCGGGTCGGTCTGGCCGAGATGCTGAAAGGCATCGCCACCTGCATCGAGGAAGATTTCCGCCGCTGGCCCGACTTCGACAAGACGCCGCGTGTCGCGTCCCATTCGGCGGAAGGGGTGATCGAACTCATGCCCACCTCCGACGGCCGCACCTACGGGTTCAAATACGTGAACGGCCACCCGAAGAACACCCGCGACGGGCTGCAGACGGTCACGGCCTTCGGGCTTCTCGCTGACGTGTCAACGGGTTATCCCGTGCTCCTCACGGAAATGACGCTTCTCACCGCGCTGCGCACGGCGGCGATGTCGGCGGTGGCGGCTAAGCATCTCGCCCCCGCAGGCGCCCGCGTCATGGCGATGATCGGAAACGGCGCGCAGGCGGAATTCCAGTGCTTCGCCATGCAGGCGGTCTGCGGCATCGACACCGTGCGGCTGTGGGACATCGACCCCGCCGCCACCGTGAAATGCGCGCGCAACCTCGAAGGGACGGGCCTCAAGGTCATCCCCTGCGCAAGCGCCGAACAGGCCATCGAAGGCGCGCAGATCATCACCACATGCACCGCCGATAAGGCGAACGCCACGATCCTCAGCGACAACATGGTCGGCCCCGGCATGCATCTGAACGCCATCGGCGGCGATTGCCCGGGCAAGACCGAACTCGCCCCCGGCATCCTGCAGCGCGCCGCCATCTTCGTCGAATACCCGCCCCAGACGCGGGTCGAGGGCGAAATCCAGCAACTCCCCCCCGATCACCCGGTCACCGAGCTTTGGCGCGTCATCACGGGCGAGGTGCCGGGCCGCCGCGACGCGACACAGATCACGCTCTTCGACAGCGTCGGCTTCGCGATCGAGGATTTCAGCGCACTGCGCTTCGTGCGCGACCGGCTGCAGGGCACCGGCCTTTATCATGCGCTCGATCTGCTGGCCGATCCCGACGATCCGCGCGATCTCTTCGGCATGCTCCAGCGCGCCCGCCCTGCCCCCGGCACCGGGGTCTGATCTTCTTCGGGTTGGCAAATATCCCGGGGGTCGCCATTGTCGCGCCATTGGTCCGAGAGACAATGGCGACGGGGCAGAGCCCCCGCGATGTTCACGCCTCGAGCTCGGCGTCCCAGTAAAGATAGTCCATCCAGCTGTCGTGCAGGAAGTTGGGCGGAAAGCGGCGGCCCATGTTGCGCAGCTCTTCCGCCCCCGGCTGGCGCGGCGGCTTGCGCAGCGCCATGCCGGCCTGCCGCAGCGATTTCGACCCCTTGCGCAGGTTGCAGGGCGCGCAGGCGGCGACCACGTTCTGCCAGCTCGTTACCCCACCGGCCGCGCGCGGCACCACGTGATCGAAGGTCAGATCGCCCTTCGCCCCGCAATACTGGCAGCAGAATTCGTCGCGCAGAAAGAGGTTGAACCGGGTGAAGGCCACCTTCTTCTGCGGCTTCACGAAATCCTTGAGCACGACGACCGAGGGGATGCGGATTTCCGTCGTCGGGCTGCGCACCACCGCATCGTATTCCGCCACGATGTCCACCCGGTCGAGCCAGGCCGCCTTGATCGCCTCCTGCCAGGTCCAGAGCGAGAGCGGATAATAGGATAGCGGGCGGTAATCGGCGTTCAGCACGAGCGCGGGGTGCTGTTTCAGCGCGCCCGGGGCGCGCACGAATTCGGTTCTGAAGTCAGCATCCATGGTCCTCACCCGTCCCTGGCCTGTCCGCCTCGCGATCCGGCACCAGAGCGGGGAACCCGCCCCAGTCTTGACTTGACTATATCTCGTGGCCGCAAGGCGGCAAGCCCCATAATCTGCATGGAGTGCCGCAGGGATAGCGGGGACCTGTGACAGCGGCGTGACTGCCTGCGATGCAGGCAGACGCTCTGCGCCGGACGTGTCAGAAGTTCAGCTTGTCGCGCAGGAAGGCCAGCGCCACGCCCAGACCGTCGGGGGCGATTCCGTGGCCCGTGCCCTTCATCACATGGGCGAAAAGCTCGGTGAAGCCCGCCTCCTGCAGCGCCTCTGCCGCCTGGGACAGAGACTGGATCGGCACCAGATCATCCTGATCGCCATGAACCAGAAGCACAGGCATGCGGCTTTGCACCTCTTCCGCCAGAAGGTCGGGTTCGAGAAGGCGGCCCGAGAAGGCCACGACGCCCGCGACCGCGTCTTCGCGCCGGGGCGCGACATGCAGCGACATCATCGTGCCCTGGCTGAACCCGAACAGCGCCACCTGTTCCGGCAACACGTCTTCATCCACCATCAACGCATCGAGAAAGGCATTCAGGTCCTCGACCGCGGCCTGCATGCCGCGCGCAGCCTCTTCTTCGGACGACCCGTCGATCCAGGGAATCGGGAACCACTGGAACCCGAACGGCGCGCCCGCGCAGGATTCGGGCGCGTCGGGCGCCACGAAAAGCGTGTCGGGCAAATGTTCGCCCAAGGGATCGGCGAGGCCCAGCAGATCGGCGCCATTCGCGCCATAGCCATGCAGGAACACCACGACCGAGCGCGTCTGCCCCGATGTCGGCCGCTTGCGGCCCGCGTTCAACACCCGTGTCATGCGATCCCTTCCCTGTCCTTCGCCACGCGGTAATAGGCCCAGAGCAGCCGCGCGGCAACCGAACGCCATGGGCTCCAGGCTTCGGCCATCTGTCGCAGGGCGCGGTCCTTCGGCCTGTCGGGCAGATCGAAGAGCATCCGGGCCGCTTCCTGCAGGGCCAGATCGCCGGGCGCGAAGACATCCGCGCGCCCGAGCGAGAACATCGCATAGATCTCGGCCGTCCAGACGCCAATTCCCGGCACCTCGGTCAGCTGGGCTACGACATGGTCAGTGGGCGCGGCGCGCAGGGCGGCATAGTCGATCCCCGCCCCGGCCAGCGCGCGGGCATAGCGCATCTTCTGACGGCTGAGACCCGCGGCGCGCAGATCCTCGTCCGCCGCGCAGGCAAGCGCCGCTGGCGTGGTCAGCCCCGCCGCCTCCATCCGGCCCCAGATCGCGCGGGCCGAGGCGACGCTGACCTGCTGGCTGACGATAGCCGAGAGAAGCTCGGCAAATCCGTCGGGCTTGCGGCGCAGCGGCAGCGGTCCGGTGAGCGCCAGCGCATGAGAAAAGCGCAGCTCGCGCGCGGCAAGCCACCTGGCCCCTTCGGCCACGCAATCCGGTGTTTGGATGATGCGCCCAAGCTCCATGCCGCGACCATAGGCGCCGGGCGGGCCATCGCAACCCGTCTTGTGCCCGGATGCGAAGGGGACTAATCACTTCACATGACAACAACATCCGACAGTATCGCCAAACGCAACGTCGCCGTTCTGGTCGCGGCACAGGCGTTTCTCGGCGCGCAGATGCCCATGATCTTCGTCATCGGAGGGCTGGCGGGACAGCAGCTCAGCCCGATTGCCTGCCTGGCCACTTTGCCCATCTCGCTTATCGTCTTCGGGTCGATGACCACGGCGCCCTGGATCAGCCCGCTGATGCAGCGGTTCGGGCGGCGCGCGGGTTTCTTCGTCGGGGCAACCGGCGGCATGATCGGGGCGGCGGTCGCAGCGCTGGCGCTGACGCTGGGCAATTTCTGGCTGTTCATCGCGGGCAGCTATCTGACCGGCATCTACATGTCGGCGCAGGGCTTCTACCGCTTCGCCGCCGCCGACACCGCGTCCGAGGCGTTCCGGCCCAAGGCCATTTCCTATGTCATGGCGGGCGGGCTTCTGTCGGCGATCATCGGTCCGCAGCTCGTGTCGGTCCTGACCTCGGGCAATCCCGACGCCACCGCCGCGCGCTATGTGCCGGTCTATCTGTCGATCATCGGGCTGAACGCGGTGGGGATGCTGTTGTTCTTCCTGCTCGACATTCCCAAGCCGCCGAAACCCGTGGCGGGCGATCCGCGCGGGCGCAGCCGCCGCGAGCTTCTGAGCGAGCCGCGCATCGCCGTCGCGATCATTTGCGGCATGGTCTCCTACGCATTGATGAACCTTGTGATGACCTCGACACCTCTCGCTGTGGTCGCCTGCGGCTTTGCCGTGGCGGATGCGTCGAACGTGGTCACCGCGCATGTGCTGGCGATGTTCGCGCCGTCCTTCATCACCGGGCACATGATCGCGCGCTTCGGCGTCGAAAAGATCGTGGGATCGGGTCTTCTGATTCTGGCGCTGGCCGGGGTCGTGGCGCTGCAGGGCGTGGCGCTGCCCAATTTCTACATCGCGCTGATCCTCCTGGGGCTCGGCTGGAACTTCGGCTTCATCGGGGCGACGACGATGCTGGCCTCGGGCCATGCGAGCCACGAACGCGGCCGCGTGCAGGGGCTGAACGACCTTCTGGTCTTCGGCGGGGTCACGGTGGCATCGCTCGCCTCGGGCGGGCTCCTGAACTGTTCGGGCGGCACGCCGGTGGAAGGCTGGAACGCCGTGAACCTCGCGATGGTGCCTTTTCTGACGCTGGCGGGGGCGTCGCTGATCTGGCTGGTGATGCGCGCGAAATCGGCGGAGGCCTGAGGGGGTAAGCTTGAGGGGGGCTCTGCCCCCTCGCGCCTTGCGGCGCTCACCCCCGGGATATTTGTGAACCCGAAGAAGGACCGGGCCGTCACCAGACCCCGCTGGCCGCACGCAGCATGAGCGCGAGGCGCGTGCGCGCGGGGCTGCGGCCCAGGCGGCCTTCGGCCACGGCGGCGGGGTCGTGCGCGGCGCGCGTCAGGATCGCGCCGGTGTCCCAGCAGGCGAGCATGGCCGGGGCGGCGGGTTTCGAGATGGTGCCGCGCCGGGCACGCGCGCGGGCAAGACGCGCAAGACCGTCGCGGGCGAGGCGTGCGACGGTTTTGGGCGTGCCGTCGACCAGCGGGATGCGGCCGCGCGCCTGCAGATCGGGGATGGCGCGGAACCAGTTGGCGAGGCCGAGGGCATAGCCTGCGTCGCGGCAGGTCGCTTCATCTGCAGGACCAAGGCTGGCGGCGGCGGCCCAGAGGAGCGTGCCGGATGTGGCGTCGAGATGGGCGGTGAAGGCGGCCTCATCCCCGAACGGGTCGCGGTAGATGTCCCAGCGGCGCGCCTCGATCAGCGCGTCGAGGGCCCGGGCGATGGCGGGCGTGATCGCGGCGGCAAGGGGCGTCGTGACTTCGTGCGGGCGGACGGGCTGGCCTGCGGCGATCTCGGCCAGCGCGTCGCGCCACCATTGCAGGCGCATCTCGGCGATCATCGTCTCTTGCGTGAGCCAGGGCGCGCGGGCGACTTCCAGGTTGAAGGCGTAAAGCGGGAAGAGCTTGGCCCGCGCCGGTGGCGGCGCCGCCATGACCGCAAGGAAACGGTCGGGGTCGCCCCGTTCCACAGCCCTCGCGCAGGGCGTGATGTCAGGCATCGACATCGCGGATCAGTTTCCAGCGGATGGCGTCGAGCAGCGCCTCGAAGCTCGCATCCACGATGTTGGCGCTGACCCCCACGGTGGACCAGCGGCGGCCCTTGCCGTCTTCGCTGTCGATGATGACGCGGGTCACGGCCTCGGTTCCGCCTTGCGTGATGCGGACCTTGAAGTCGACGAGGCGCATGTCGTCGAGAATGCCGGAATACTGCCCGAGATCCTTGGTCAGCGCCTTGGCAAGCGCGTTGACGGGGCCGCGGTCATTGCCTTCGGCATCGAGGCTTTCGCTGACCGAGAGGCGCTTTTCGCCGTCGACCTTCACGACCACGACCGCCTCCGACAGACTGACCATGCGGTCGTACTTGTTCTTGCGGCGCTCGACCGTGACCTTGTAGCGCTTCACCTCGAAATAGTCGGGCAGCTGTCCCAGTTCGGCGCGCGCCAGCAACTCGAAGGACGCCTGCGCGGTGTCGTAGCTGTAGCCTTCCGCCTCGCGCGTCTTGATGAGGTCGAGGATGCGGGGCAGCGCGGGGTCGCCCGCGGCGACGCTGAGGCCTGCATCTGCAAGCCGGGTGCGAAGGTTGGACTGACCCGCCTGGTTCGACATCGGGATGATGCGGGTGTTGCCGACAAGGGCGGGGTCGATGTGTTCGTAGGTGGCGGGGTTCTTCAGGATCGCGCTGGCGTGCAGGCCCGCCTTGTGCGCGAAGGCGCTGGCTCCGACATAGGCCGCCTGCCGCAGGGGCACGCGGTTGAGGATGTCGTCGAGCATGCGGCTGGTGCGGGTGAGGCCTTCAAGGGCGTCGGGCGTGATGCCGGTCTCATAGCGGCTGGCATAGGGTTCCTTGAGCAGCAGCGTCGGGATCAGCGCGGTGAGGTTCGCGTTGCCACAGCGTTCGCCGAGGCC
>CAZNMV010000045.1:0-13671 GCA_964573835.1 uncultured Aestuariivita sp.
GTCCAGCCGAAATCCGTCTCCATCAGCCACGTATTGTTCAACTCGATGCCGTCGGTGGCACCGAATTCGACGAAGAAGCCGTCCCTCTTGAAGCCCAGCATCGCCAGCGCGAAAACGTCCTGCCGCAGTTGCGACTTGGACCGGTCGAGCAGGGCAAGCGCCTGTACCTGCGTGTCGACAGGCAGGGCCTTCAGCAGGTGCAGATCGAACCACGCATGTTCGCGCGCCTTCAGTTCACGAAGGCGGGCGCGGTCGATCAACCGTGTTCTGGAAAAAAAGCTGGGCATGGACCGAAGGTTGGTTGTCGTCTGCCTGTCACCTCTAGCCCCCGGCGTCGGCCGATGCAATGCGCCAGACCCCTCATCTGTCCGGCGCGATCAGCCCCAGCCCCCGAAGGTAAATCCCGATCCCCGTCTCGAGAAGGTCTTCCGGCAGGAAGGGCGATTGCGCGCCGGGGGAGTTGCGGGCGAAAAGCTCGACGACGCCGTGGCTCATCGCCCAGATATGGGCCGAGAACATGGAGGCGGGCGGGCGCTTGTCCTCGGGGATGTGGCGCGAGAGGTCGGTCGCGGCCTTTTCCAGCACGTCGCGGGCGCGGGCGGCCACGGCGGCCAGTTCCGGCGTGCGGTTGACCGAGATGCCGCTTTCGAACATCGCGATGTAATGGCCCGGATAGCGGCGCGCGAAGGCGAGATAGGCGCGCCCCGTCGCCTCGAACGCGGCCAAGGCCGAGGGCTGGCCGGACTGGTAGGCATAGTCCATCAGGTCGGCGAAGATCTCGTATCCCTGCCGCGCGGCTTCGGCGATGAGATCCTCGCGCCCCTCGAAATGGCGATAGACGGCCGCCGGTGTGACGCCCGCCTGCTTCGCGGCCTCGGACAGGGTAAAGCCGGTCGGCCCCTTTGCGGTGATCAGCTCGAGCGCGGCCTCGACCAGCGCGCTGCGCAGATTGCCGTGGTGATAGCCGCGTTTCTTATCCATGCCAGATGTCGGGGCCTCCGCAGATCGCGGGGTCGTGGAGGCCAAGTGCCTCGGGCGCCTTGCGCGCGTAGTCGAGCCCGGCGAGCACATGGCGCAAGGCCGCCAGCCGCGCGCGGCGCTTG
This sequence comes from uncultured Aestuariivita sp., assembly GCA_964573835.1. Taxonomy (GTDB): domain Bacteria; phylum Pseudomonadota; class Alphaproteobacteria; order Rhodobacterales; family Rhodobacteraceae; genus JAGYKE01. Next base: position 1,104 of record CAZNMV010000045.1, read on the forward strand.
TCGTCGGACCGGATCACCGTCCAGGGCGCGGCTGCCGTATGGGTGCGGGTCAGCGTCTCCTGGATGGCGTCGCTGTAGGCGTCCCATTTCTTCAGGCCCTCGACATCGATCCAGGACAGTTTCCACTGTTTGAGTGGGTCGCTTTCGCGCTTGAGGAACCGCCGCAACTGTTCGGCCTGACCGACGTTCAGCCAGAATTTCACAAGGTGGATGCCTTCCTCGACCAGCATCGCCTCGAAGGGGTTCACCTGCGCGAAGAAATGTTCGCGTTCGGCATCGCTGCAGAAGCCGAAGACCTTTTCCACCACGCCGCGGTTGTACCAGCTGCGGTCGAAGAAGACGATTTCGCCCGCCGAGGGCAGGTGATCGATATAGCGCTGGAAGTACCACTGGGTCTTTTCGGTGTCGGACGGTTTCGACAGCGCCACGACGCGGGCACCGCGGGGGTTGAGGTATTCACGGAAGACCTTGATCGTGCCGCCCTTGCCGGCGGCGTCGCGGCCCTCGAAGACGATGACGACGCGTGCGCCGGTCTCTTTCACCCAGGCCTGCAGCTTGACCAGTTCGACCTGCAGCGCCTCCAGCGCGGGGTCATAGACCCGGCCCGGCAATTCCTCGGCGTAAGGGTAGGTGGCGTTCAGGATGTCGTCCTTGCCTGCCCCGGCGATGGCGTTGCGGATATCGTCCGTTGTTCCGGTCTTGTGCCATGCGCTGATCGCGCCATCGAAGGGAAGTTCCATCCGCCAGCCTCGCCCTTGTGTGGTGGCGCCAGTATGTGATGTTAATGGGATTAACGCAAACCCGCGCGTGCGGCGGCGCGGTCGATGGCGCCGACCACCGCGTCCTGCGCGACATGGTGGGGCATGTGCCCGATCCCCGGCAACACCTCGAGCGTTGCGCCGGGAATGCGGTCGACCAGTCTCTCGGAATGGATGGACAGGCCCACCGTCGTGTCGGCGCTGCCATGGACCAGTTCCACCGGCACGCCGATCCCGGGATAGTGCGGTTCGAGCGCGCGCACCTCGTCCAGCAGGTTGGCGCGTTGCGCGGCATTGGCGCGCAGCGACACCCGGCGCAGCGTGAGGCCCGCGCCGACATGGGTGCCATATCCGTCCGGGACGGTCTGCGGCGCGAAGATGGCGCGCAGGGTGTCCCCGATGCGACTGTCGGGGACGAAAGCCGTCAGCATGGGCACCACCAGCGCGCTGCCAAGGCGGCTGGACGTGACCCGGTAGAACGGATCGAGCGGCGAATCCCACGGGATCGACGGCGCCGCCACCGCGACCAGCGCCGAGATGTTGGCCGGGCGATGCACGGCCCAGGCCAGCGCCACCGCGCCGCCATAGCTCTGGCCCATGACAATGGGGCGGTCCGCCCCCAGTTCGGCCGCCGCGCGCGCCAGAAGATCGGCCTGCTGCGCGAGGGTGGCCCCGGTTTCGTTGATACGGTCGCTGTAGCCCAGCCCGGGCCGGTCGAAGGCGATCACGCGATATCGATCCGCCAGCCGCGGCGCGAGGCCGAAGGTCATGTCGCGGGCGTTGCCGCTTGCCCCATGGATCAGCACAAGGTCGGGGCCTTCGCCCATCACGACCGCATGCACCCGCAGCCCGTCCCCCATGTCGAGGATGCGGCCCTCGGGGGGATAGGCGGTCTCGGCCCGCGCCTCGTGCCGCGCGGCGCGCACCTGCACGAGGATGACGAAGGCCAGACCGGCCAGCGCAAGGGCAAGGATCACTTTACCGGCCAATCTGGGTCAGGTCATAGGGCGTGGACTGGTAGATCGCGTTGATCCAGTTGCCATATAGAAGATGCGCGTGGCTTCGCCAGCGGTTCTGCGGTGTCTTCGCGGGATCGTCGTCCGGGAAATAGTTCACGGGCAGACGGGTATCGGCACCGGCCACCTGGGACTGGGCGCGGTCGCGGTCGTATTCCTCGGCCAGCGTCCGGCTGTCGTATTCGAAATGGTTGAGGATGTAGAGCGCGCGATGGCCCGGATCCTCGATCAGGCAGGGGCCGGTCACGTCGGATCCCAGCAGGATCGGCAGGCCCGCCGCCTGCACCTCGCCCGCGCGCACCTCGGTCCAGCGGCTGACGGGGATGACGCAATCGTCCGAGAACCCCCGCAGATAGGGCGAGGCGGGCGCGAGGTTCGCGTGCCGGTAACAGCCGAAGAGCTTGTCGCCCAGCACATGCTTCGGCACCCGGTGGAAATGGTGCAGCATCGCCATGCCGCCCCAGCAGACGCCGAAGGTGGAATGCACGTTGGTCTGGGTCCAGTCCATCACCTCGGTCAGTTCGTCCCAGTAGGTCACCTCTTCGAACGGCAGGTGTTCGATGGGTGCGCCGGTGATGATCAGGCCGTCGAATTTCTCGCCTTTCACCTCCTGGAAGGGGCGATAGAACGCCTCCATGTGTTCGGCGGCGGTGTTGCGCGTCTGATGTTCGGACATGCGGATGAGGCTGAGTTCGATCTGCAGCGGCCCCGCGCCGATCAGGCGGGCGAACTGGTTTTCGGTCTGGATCTTCTTCGGCATCAGGTTGAGAAGCCCGATGCGCAAGGGCCGGATGTCCTGCCGCGCCGCCGTGGCGTCGTCCATGACCATGACCCCTTCGCGCGTCAGCACGTCGAAGGCGGGAAGGGTCGAGGGCAGCTTGATCGGCATGGGCGTGTCTTCCGGAACGGGGGCAGTCAGATAGGCGCGTCAGCCGCGCGCCTCAAGGGCGGCGGCCACGGCGTCGATGAAGCCCGCCTCGTCGGTGACGGCGTGCAGGCTGTCGGCGGGGATGGTGATGCCCCATTTTGCCATCGCCTCGTAGCGCGGCTGGCGGTGGGCCAGCGCGCGGGCATAGGTCCAGCGGATGAAGGCGTCAGGGTCGACCTCTGCTTCGCTGCGGCCGGTCTCGGCCAGGTATCCGGCCCAGGCCGAGGCGAGGAATTCGGGCTGATAGGCCATGGGCTTGGGCGCGCGGTCGAAGCGGCGGATCAGCTCGGCGGTATGCGCTTCTGTCCCCTTCAGCCAGATCAGCAGGGTGTGGCGCGACAATTCCTGCAGGATCGGGTCGTTCGGATCGTCGGCATCGACCCATTCGCAGATCGACCCGCCGGTGTCGCAGATGAAATTGGGATAGCCATACAGCATCTCGGCCCGGCGGATGAAATGTTCGGTATCCAAGAGCGCCTGGATCTCGGCGCGGCGGAACTGGTCCTGGCGGCGGCGGTATTCCTCCATCGGAAGGCCGCCTTTCGAGGGATCGCCCGGCTTGCCCAGATAGGACGACACCGGCGTGAGATTGTCGAAGGTCAGGTTCGACCCGATGTAGATGGAATCCGACAGCAGCAGATCGCGCAGGAAGGGCACCTCCATCGCATGGGCCTTCGCGTTGTCGGCGATGTATTCGCCCATGTAGCGCGTGCCGATGCGGTAATCGATGGAGTAGTGGAACCAGCGCCCCGCATCGCGCAGCATGGTCGAGACATGCGTCTTGCCCAGCCCCGACATGCCGTAGAACAGCACCCTTTTGTGCGGCGCCGCGCGCCAGTCTGCCGCCGTCTGGTAGAGCATCGCCCGCCTTCTCCGTCTGATCCCGGCCGGTCTATCGGGGGCGGCGCGCGCGGTCAATCAGGCGGGCAAGGGCGCGGCCGTCGAGGATGAGAAGGCCCACCGCCAGCAGCCCCAGCCCGACAAAGGCCGAAGGGTGCAGCTTTTCACCCAACACGACCGCGCCAATAAGGATCGCGATGGGCGGGATCAGCAGCGTCACCAGCATCGCGTTGCCGCTGCCTGCCGAGGCAAGCACCCGGTAGAACAGAAGATAGGCCCCCGCCGTCGCGATGAGGGAATAGTATCCCATCGCCGCCCAGGTGGCCGGGGCCAGATCGAAGCGGGGCACCCCGTCGATCAGGAGCGCGGCGGGCAGCAGGATAACGGTCGACCCGGTGAGCATCCCTGCCGCAGCCACCTCGGGTGCCAGACCCCGAAGCGTGATCCGCGCCCAGGCACCCGCCACCGCATAGAAGACCGTTCCGGAAATGACCGCGATCTGCGCGACCGAGCGCAGGTCGAAATCGCGCAGCGCGTCCAGACCGATGGCGGTGGCCACGCCCAGAAACCCTATCGTCACGCCCACCGCCTTGCGCAGGGTCAAGCGTTCATCGGAGAAGACCAGCGCCGCCACGATGACCCCGAAGATCGCCGTCGCCCCGTTCAGGATCGAGATGAGCCCGATCTCCACATGCAGCTGTGCCCAGGCCATGAGCGCGAAGGGGATCACGTTGTTGAGGCATCCCATGACGAGAAAGGCGGCCCACATCCACGGATCGCGGGGCAGGGGCAGGCGCCATGCCGCGACTACGGCCCAAAGCACCAGCATCGCCCAGAAGGTCCGGTGCAGGACGGACGTGACCACCGGCACCTCGGTCAGCGCGATGCGCACCGCGAGGAAGGATGCCCCCCAGATCACGGCCAGCAGCACAAGCTCGGCCCAGGCGCGCGCGGAGATGTCCTTTTGCGGTATCATGGGACGTCTCTATGCCCCGGCACCCGATCAGACGACCCGAACCTTGCGGGTTTCTGTCCAGATGTTGAGGTAGTTGCCCGCGAAGATCACCAGCGCGCCGATGAAGACCCAGACATCCAGCGCTTCGCCATAGACAAAGAAGCCCACGATCGCGATCACCGGCAGGCGGATGAAGTCGATGGGCACCACCACCGTCGCGGGCGCGATGGCCAGCGCATTGGTCAGGCAGAAATGCGCGACCAGCCCCGCCAACCCGATCAGCACCAGCCAGGGCGCGGTCTGCGCCGTGGGCAGGGTGATCTGCCCGTCCCAGAACACGGCGATCACCCCCATGATGGCCTGCAGGAAGGTCAGCCAGAACAGGATGCAGGGTACGGTTTCGGTGCGCGTCAGCCGTCGCGTGAACATGATGGTCAGCGCGAAGAAGATGGCGCTGGCCATGGCGGTGGCGACGCCGATGTTCATTGTCTCGGGCGAGGGGCGCGCGACAATGAGGATGCCGATAAAGCCCATCACCGCTGCCAGCGCCCGCACCTTCGTCATCTTTTCGCCCAGGATCAGCGGCGACAGCACCAGCACCCAGAGCGGCGAGGTGAATTCGAGCGCGAAAAGCTGCGCCAGCGGGATCAGCGTGACCGCGTAGAACCACAGGTTCTGCCCGATGAAATGGGTGGCGTTGCGGGTCATCTGCAGACCCATCGACCGCCGTGTGACCTGATGCCAGCTGCGTGTCGCGGTCAGCAGGATGCACACGATGGTCAGCCCCACGAAGGAGCGGTACATCATCATCTCGAACGTGTCATGCGTCCCCGCGACCGCGCGACCCGCGACCGCCATGGAGGAGAACGACGCGATAGCGCCCGCCATCCAGAGCGCGGCCTTCAGCACCTGCGCGGTGCTCGCCTCGCCCATGCCCGGTGTCGCGACCTTTGCGGTCATCGCCCGCCGCCTGCCGCGATGGCGATGTAATTGGTGGTGGTGAAGCTTTCCTCGCGTTCCGAATAGCGGGTCAGCGTCAGCGCCCCGAAGGGCGTGATCCGGTGCAGCGTGAAGCCGCGCGCGGTGAAGAAATCCCAGAAATCCTTGAAATAGGTCCGCGTGTCGATGTTGGTCCCGCCGAATTCGAACTGCACCGCGCGGGTCTGCGCGATGGCCTCGCCCGCGCCGCGCAGGGCGTCAAGCTCGTGCCCCTCGATGTCGAGCTTGAGGATGTCTATGGGGGCAGAGGCAAGCGCGTCGCGCCAGTAGTCTTCGAACCGCAGGGTCTGCACCTCTTCCGACGTCTCAAAACTGAGGTTGCGGAAGCTCAGGTCGCGCTTGGTCAGACTGCCCAGCCCCGAACCCGGAGTGTCGGCATGAAGCTGCGCGTTGCCTGCCCGGTCGCTCGCCGCCGCGGGAACGATCGTCACGCGCGCGTCCTTCCCGAAGCGGTCGGTCAGTTTCGCGATGTTGGTGGCCGAGGGTTCGAACGTGACGACGCGCGCGCCCGGAAAGGCCTGCAGCAGTGCCGCGGTGTAGTTGCCTACGTTGCCGCCGATATCGATGCAGAGCCGCACATCGCCCGGACCAAGCAGGCGGGTGATGCTGCCGATTTCCGCCGCGATGGACTTTGTCCCGTGCCCCTTGCCCAGCCCCCTGAGCACCTGCTTTTCAAGGCCGCGCAGGATGGTGTGGATCACTCCCACTCGATGGTCCCCGGCGGTTTCGAGGTGATGTCATAGGTGACGCGGTTGATGCCCGTCACCTCGTTGATGATGCGGGTCGCGGTTTCACCAAGGAACTCGTGGGTGAAGGGGTAGTAATCGGCGGTCATCCCGTCGACCGACGTCACCGCCCGCAGGGCGCAGGCAAAGTCGTAGGTCCGCCCGTCGCCCATCACGCCGACCGTCTTGACCGGAAGGATCGCGACGAAGGCCTGCCAGATCTCGTCATACAGCCCGTGGCGGCGGATCTGGTCGATGAAGACCGCATCGGCCTGGCGCAGGATGGCCAGTTTTTCGCGCGTGATCTCGCCGGGGCAGCGGATGGCAAGGCCTGGGCCGGGGAAGGGGTGGCGGCCGATGAAGGCCTGCGGCAGGCCCAGTTCGCGGCCCAGCGCGCGCACCTCGTCCTTGAACAATTCGCGCAGCGGCTCGACCAGTTTGAGGCCCATCTTCTCGGGCAGGCCGCCCACGTTGTGGTGGCTCTTGATCGTGACGGATGGCCCGCCAGTGAAGCTGACGCTTTCGATCACATCCGGGTAAAGCGTACCCTGCGCAAGGAATTCCGCGCCTTCGACCTGATCGGCGTATTTCTGGAACACGTCGATGAAGAGCTTCCCGATGGTCTTGCGCTTCACTTCGGGGTCGGTGACGCCTTCGAGCGCGGTCAGGAACAGATCGCTCTCATCGGCATGGATCAGGGGGCTGTTGTAATTGTCGCGGAACATGGTCACGACCTGCGTCGCCTCGTCCTGACGCAGCATCCCGTGATCGACGAAGACGCAGGTCAGCTGGTCGCCGATGGCCTCGTGGATCAGCACGGCCGCGACCGAGGAATCGACGCCCCCGGACAGACCGCAGATCACGCGTTTCGTCCCGACCTGTTCGCGGATCTTCGCGATGGCCTCTTCGCGGTAGGCGCCCATGGTCCAGTCGCCCTTGAAGCCCGCGATCTTCACGAAGTTCTCGTAGAGCTTCGCACCCTTCGGGGTGTGGTGCACCTCGGGGTGGAACTGCACGGCGTAGAAGTGGCGCGCGGTGTCGGCGATGATCGCATAGGGCGCGTTGGGCGAAGTGCCATAGACGCGGAAGCCCGGCGCGATCTGGGCGACGTGGTCGCCATGGCTCATCCAAACCTGTTCGCGGCCCTGATCGAACCAGCCGTCGAGCAGACCAAGCCGTTCGGAGCCCGGCGTCACATAGGCGCGCCCGAACTCGGCCGTGCCGCCGCCGCCGGTGATCTTGCCGCCTTCGACGCGGCCGCCGAGGTCCTGCATCATCACCTGCTGACCATAGCAGATGCCGAGGATCGGCACGCCCATCGCGTAGGCCGCGGCCGGCGGACGGGGCGAGCCTGCGCGCGTCACCGAATCCGGGCCACCCGAGAAGATGATGGCCTTTGGTGCGAAGGCCGTCAGGAAGGCGTCGGTCACGCTTTGATAGGGGTGGATTTCGCAATAGACGTTCAGCTCACGCAGGCGGCGCGCGATCAGCTGCGTCACCTGGCTGCCGAAGTCGATGATGAGGAGGCGGTCATGTGCGTTGCTCATGTCCGCGTGATAAGTGCTCGGCTGGGCGCGGGCAAGAGAGGACAGACATGGACCGTCTCCGCGAGGCGGTGGACCGCGCCATCATCCCCGAAGACCTGCGCCACGCGATCGAGGCGCTGCGGCCCGATCCCCTGCGTGCCGACAGCCCCCGTGGGCCGAGTCGGTGACCTTCGGCCTCTAAGCCCCCGGCATGTCGCTTTTGACTGGCAAGCGACGCAATTGCCGGCAGGCCCCGCGCGGCTTCGGGGTAATCCCCTTGCCAATGGTTCCAGCCATGGGGGCACAGAGATGACGACGGCGGATGTCACGGATCGGCGCAGGGCACGCGGCGGCGGCGGAGCCGCACGGCGGGCGGAACGCACCGCGGTCAGGATCGAGACCGCGCGCTTCATCGAGCGCAACATCCCCAATTTCGAGATCCTGAACGACGAGGCGATCGAGATCATCGAAGCCAATGCCGACACCATCCTGCAGGAGGTCGGCGTCAACTTCGTCAACAACCCCCGCGCGCTGAAGCTGTGGCGCGACGCGGGTGCCGACGTGGAAGGCGAACGCGTGCGCATGCCCCGCGGTCTCGCGCGGGAGCTCTGCAAGACCGCGCCGTCGCGCATTATCCAGCATGCCCGCAACCCCGAACGCAATGTCGAGATCGGCGGCCGCTCGCTGGTGCTGGCCCCGGTCTATGGCCCGCCATTCGTGCGCGACAATGCCGGTGGCCGCCGCTATGCCACGATCGAGGATTTCCGGAACTTCGTGAAGCTTGGCTACATGTCCAAGTGGCTGCACCATTCGGGCGGCACCGTGTGTGAACCGACCGATGTGCCCGTGAACAAGCGCCATCTCGACATGCTGATGGCCCACATGACGTTGTCGGACAAACCCTTCATGGGCTCGGTCACCGACCCCAGCCGCGCCCGCGACAGTGTCGAGATGTGCGAGGTCCTGTTCGGTCGCGACTTTGTCCGCGACAACACGGTGATGACCTCGCTCATCAACATCAACTCGCCGCTGACCTTCGACGACGTGATGATGGGCGCGCTCGAGGTCTATGCCGAGGCCGGTCAGGCCTGCATCGTGTCGCCCTTCATCGTGGGTGGCGCCATGGCACCGGTGTCGGTGGCGGGCACGCTCACGCAGGTGCTGGCCGAGGTGCTGGCGGGTGTCGCCTATTCCCAGCTCGTGCGCCCCGGCGCGCCGGTGATCTTCGGGGCCTTCGTGACCTCGATCGACATGAATTCGGGCGCGCCCACCTTCGGCACGCCCGAGGCGTCGCAGATCACCTATGGCGCGGGGCAACTGGCGCGGCGGATGAACCTGCCTTACCGGTCGGCGGGGTCCTTCACCGGATCGAAGCTGCCCGATGCGCAGGCCGCCTACGAGACGGCCAACAGCCTGAACATGGGGCTTCTGTCGGGTGTGAACTTCATGCTTCATGCCTGCGGCTGGCTCGAAGGGGGGCTTGTGTCGTCCTACGAGAAATTCGTGATGGACGCCGACCAGCTTGGCATCCTGCACAAGCTGGCCGAAGGCGTGCGCGCCGATGAAGAATCGCAGGCCATGAGTGCCATCGCCGAGGTTGGCCCGGGCGGGCATTACCTTGGCTGCGCGCATACGCAGGCGAATTTCAAGTCGGCCTTCTGGCGGTCGAGCGTGCTCGACTACAAACCGTTCGAGACCTGGGACGAGGAAGGCGCGCGCGACACCGCGACGCTGGCCGCAGTCAAGGTCGAACAGATGCTGGCCCAGTACACGCCCCCGCCGATGGACGAGGCCGTGTTCGAGGCGCTCACCGATTACGTGGCGCGCAAGAAGGCCTCGATGCCCGACGCCTTTATGTGACGGGGACAAGCGGCGTGGCGCGGAGGATCTGCGCCTCGCCCATCATGGCAATCAAGACATCGATGTGGCGCGCCAGCGAATAGCCGGCGTCGCCGGTGCGGCGGCGGTCGTTTTCCTCGGCTTCCAGCTCCATCAGGCGCAAGAGCGCGGGCGCGCTGCGCGGCACCGTGCCATATCCCAGCAGACGCTGGAGATGGCTGTCGCGTCGATAGGCTTCGGCCCCCAGCCGGGCGGTGCGGATCAGCAGGCGCGGGCGGCGCAGCGCGGCCAGCATGCTCAGGACATCTTGCATCTCGGGTTCCTTTCTCGGGTCGGATCGGCTCCAGTTTGACACAACCTGAACGGGTGTTGCGTATCGGCCCGTCTCAGCGCGCGGCGGGTTCAGTCCTGTTTATCAATTGGAAACAATAGTCATCCCGTGCTGCGATCGTTAACCAACCGGTAATGATTGCAACCTCAAGTAGAGTTATCCACAGGCGGGACGGCCGTTCCGGCCTGCGGGACATGGGGGAAGAATGACCGAACCACGCCAGGAGCCACGGCTGCCGGAATGGGTGCCCGATGTCGCGGGCCGTTACCTGATGCACACCGAAGCCGGGCGTCCCATTCGCGAGATCGCCCGCGATCTGGGCTGCCACGCCTCGACCGTGTTGCGCCAGATCCGCCGGGTCGAGACGCGCCGTGACGATCCGCTGGTGGACGAGGCGCTGCGCCGGATCGGCGACCGGCATTTCGGCCGGGACCGCGACTCCGCTGACGACACCGAGGCGCGCGTGCGGCTGGAGGACAACCTGGCTCGGGTGTTGCGGCGGATGGCCGAAAGCGGCGCGGTCCTGGCTATCGCCGCCGAGATGGAAAAGGGCGTCGTCGTCCGCGACGGCCCCGGCGAGGTGCCCGCCCGCACCGCCGTCGTGGACCGGGCGCTTGCGCAGGTCATGGCGCTGAACGAATGGATCGACTGCCAGACGCAGGGCCGGGTCAGCCGCTATGTCATAACGCCCGCCGGGCGCGCGGAACTGGGCCGTCTGGTCGCCCGCGGCGAGAACGCCGCGCGCGCCGCCCATTCCGATGGTCCGCCCCCGGCCCGCGGCGGCGCGCCCGCCCGCCGCCCGCATTTCGCGCCGGGTGAAAGCCCGCTGACCGCGCTCGCACGGCGCAAGGACCGGGACGGCCGGGCCTTTCTGTCGGATGACCTGGTCTCGGCCGGGGAACGCCTGCGCGAGGATTTCGAACTGGCCCAGATGAATGCGGGGCCTGATGCGGGCTGGCGGCGATTCCTGCGCCCCGCTGGCCCTCTGACAGATGCCGCCGAGGTCCGCATCGTCGCCGCGCTGGGCGCGCTGGGCCCGGGGCTTGCCGACGTGGCGTTGCGCTGCTGCTGCCTTCTGGAAGGGCTCGAGATCGCCGAGCGGCGCATGGGCTGGTCGGCACGTTCGGGCAAGATCGTGCTGCGCATCGCGCTGACGCAGTTGCGCCGCCATTACGCGGGACAGGGTGAGGCCGATCGCATGATCGGCTGAGCGCGCATAGCGGCCTTGCGTCACGTGGCTTTGCGGGCGTGCGGCCCTATGATAAGGGGCGACAAAGTCCTCATCAGGGTGTGCCCCCCTTGCGCGATCTGAAAATCCCCGAACAGCGCCACCCCGAAAAGGCGCATCGCCCCGACAACGCCCAGCCGAAGAAACCCGACTGGATCCGCGTGAAGGCGCCCGGCGGCAAGGGTTATGCCGAAACCCACCGCATCATGCGCGAAAACAAGCTTGTCACCGTGTGCGAGGAAGCGGGCTGCCCCAACGTGGGCGAATGCTGGTGCCAAGGTCACGCCACCATGATGATCATGGGCGAGATCTGCACCCGCGGCTGCACCTTCTGCAACATCGCCACCGGTCGCCCTCAGGCGCTCGATACGTTCGAGCCGGGGCGCGTCGCCTTCGCGGTGGAAAAGCTGGGGCTGAACCACGTCGTCATCACATCGGTGGACCGTGACGATCTTGACGATGGCGGGGCCGACCATTTCGCCCAGACGATCCGCGCGGTGCGCCACCGCGCGCCCGCGACCACGATCGAGATCCTGACGCCCGATTTCCTGAAATGCGCGCCTTCCGCGCTGGAAACGGTCGTCGCGGCGAAACCGGACGTCTTCAACCACAACCTTGAAACCGTGCCGGGCCTCTATCCCGAAGTGCGCCCCGGCGCGCGGTATTTCCATTCGTTGCGCCTGCTGCAGCGGGTGAAGGAACTCGACCCGTCGATCTTCACCAAATCCGGCATCATGGTGGGTTTGGGCGAAGACCGGCAGTCGGTGCTGCAGGTCATGGATGACATGCGCGCCGCCGACATCGATTTCCTGACCATCGGGCAGTATCTGCAGCCGACCCCGAAACATCACCGCGTCGACCGTTTCGTGACGCCCGAGGAATTCGCGGGCTATGAGAAGGCCGCCTTCGGCAAGGGCTTCCTGATGGTGTCGGCCACGCCGCTCACGCGGTCGTCCTATCACGCGGGCGACGATTTCGCGCGTCTGCGCGCGGCGCGCAACCGCAAGCTGGGCCTTGCCTGATCAGCCCGCCGACCACAGCATGTCATAGACCCGCGCGATGCCCGCAGCCTCGGCGCGCGCACTGAAGCTGTCTTCCGCGATCCGCCGCGCGGCATCCGCCATGTCGGCGTGGCGCGCGGGGTCGGTCAGGATCGCGCGCACTGCGTCTGCAGCCGCCTGCGTGCCCTCCTGCGGGACGATCACGCCGCCGCGGCCCTGGGCCGAGAAAGCCTCGAAATAGCCCGCCTGCGATCCGACGAAGGGTGTCCCGCTCGCCATCGATTCGAGGGGGACCATGCCATAGCCCTCGTAGCGCGGCAGTTGCACCACCAGCGACAGCGCGCGCATGATCGCGGGCAACTCGGAGGCCGGGCGTTCCCCGACAAACCGGATGCGGTCGATCAGGCCTGCCCGCTGCACCC
>CAZNMV010000046.1:0-13455 GCA_964573835.1 uncultured Aestuariivita sp.
GAACATCGGGCCGGAAAGTGCGGGGTCGGACCCCGGGCCCGTGGCCTATGGGCGTGGCAATGACCGGCCCACGGTGACGGACGCGAACATCGTCCTGGGCCGGATCGACCCGGACAATCCCATCGGCGGCGTGCTGGATCGTCTGGATGTGGACGCCGCCGCGCGCGCCATCGACACTCATGTGGGTGCGCCCCTTGGGCTGAGCACATTGCAGGCGGCCGAGGCCATCCTGACGGTTGCCAACAGCCGCATGGCGGGCGCGATCCGCCTGGTCAGCATCGAACGCGGGCATGACCCGAAGCGGTTTTCCTACATGCCCTTCGGCGGCGGCGGCGCGCTGCATGCGGGGGCGATCCTCGCCGATGTGGGTCTCGCCCGCGCCATCGTGCCGCGTTACCCGGGCGTGACCAGCGCCATGGGCTGCGTGATCGCCGACATGCGGCAGGACTTTGTGCAGACGCTGAACGTCATGGCCGCGGCGGTGGACGAGGCCGCGATGGCCGCGGTGATGCAGGGCCATGTGGACGAGGGCCTGCGGCTTCTCGACGCCGCGCAGTCGCGGTTCGAGACGCGCGAGGTGATTTTTGAGCTGGACATGGCCTATGTCGGCCAGACGCATACCGTGTCGGTGCCGTTGCCTGTCGCGGTGACGGGTGGCCGGGTGGAAACCCCCACCCGCGACGGCATCGCGGCCGCCTTCGACGCCGCCTATCACGCGACCTACGGGCGCTTGCTGAAGAACGGCGTGCGCCGGGTGATGAACCTGCGCACCGCGGTGATCGGGCGGCGGCCCAAGTTCGACCTGAGCGCGCTGGCCCCCGCCCCGGGCGGCAGCGTCGAAGCCGCGTTGAAGGGCGCGCGGCGCGTCCATTTCGCCGACCGGTGGCACGAGACCGCGATCTATGACCGCCTGTCCCTGCCGGTGGGGGCGGTGATCGAGGGGCCTGCGATCCTCGAACAACTCGACACCACCATCCTGATCGAACCCTGGCTGAAGGGCACGGTCGATCCCTTCGGCAACGTCATTCTGGAGCGCCGCGCATGAGCATCGAGACGCTGAACCCCGCCCGCACGGCAGTCCTGACCATCGACCTGCAGAACGACTTCCTGCATCCCGACGGCGCCTATGGCCGCGTAGGGCAGGGGGCGGCTGCCATCGCCGCGCTGCCCGCGCGTGTGAAGCCGGTGATCGATGCGCTGAGGGGCAAGGGCGGCACCTATGTCTCGGCCCAGTTCACGCTGGTGCCGGGGCCGGGGGGCGAACCCCTGATCGCGCCGCATCTGAAGAAACTGCGCCCCTTCCTGACCAAGGGCGATTTCGCACCCGGCGGTTTCGGGCACGCGCTGGTCGATGACTTGGCACCGGCCGACTACACGGTCGAGAAGGTCGCCTATTCCGCCTTCTACCAGACCCGGCTCGAATACATCCTGCGGGCGCTGGACATCGACACGCTGATCATCGGCGGCATCGTCACCAATGGCGGTGTGGCGAGCACGGTGCGCGACGCGCATCTGCGCAACATCGAGACGATCCTTCTGTCCGACGGCTGCGCCGCCTTCAAGGACGAGGTGCACGAGGCCACGCTGATGTCCCTTGGCACCGTGACGCAGGTGATGACCTGCGCCGAGGCGACGGCCCTGATCGGGGGTGCGTCATGAGCCTGAAGGCGCGGCTGGCCGAGGGGCGCATCCTGATGGCGCCCGGCGTCTATGACGGGCTGACCGCGACGCTGGCCGAGCAGGCGGGGTTCGAGGCGCTCTATCTCTCCGGTGCCGCCGTCGCCTATACGCGGCTGGGCCGCCCGGATATCGGCCTGACCACGATGAGCGAGATGGCCGACACCATGGCGCTCATCCGCGACCGGGTGGACCTGCCGGTGATCATCGACGCCGACACCGGCTTCGGCAACGCGCTGAACGCGCAGCGCACCATGCGCGCTTATGAACGCGCGGGCGCCAACGCGCTTCAGGTCGAGGACCAGACCTATCCGAAACGCTGCGGCCACCTTGCGGACAAGACGCTGATTTCCAAAGCGGAAATGGTAGGCAAGATCGCCGCCATGTGCGACGCGCGCGCCAGCGACGACACGCTGGTGATCGCGCGCACCGATGCGGTGGCGGTCGAAGGGCTCGACCGCGCCATCGACCGGGCCGAGGCCTATCTTGCCGCCGGGGCGGACGTGCTCTTCATCGAGGCACCGCGCTCGGGCGAGGAACTGGCACGCGCGGCGGCGCATTTCCGGGGGCGTGTTCCGATGCTCGCCAACATGGTCGAAGGCGGGGACACGCCGCTGAAATCGGCGGCGGATCTGGAAGACCTCGGGTTCTCCATCGTGATCTTTCCGGGCGGGATTGTGCGCGCGCTGGCCCGCACCGCGCGGGATTATTACACCAGCCTTCACGCCCATGGCACCAACGCGCCTTTCGCGGACCGGATGTTCGACTTCGGCGGGCTGAACGGGGTGATCGGCACGCCGCAGATGCTTGCGCGCGGCAAGGCCTATTCGGGTGACTGAGATGGCCCAGGTCCTGCAGGCCCCCGACCATTTTGACGCCACCGCACAGGTGGTGATCGTGGGCGCCGGTGCCGCGGGCCTGATCGCAGCGATCTCTGCCCATGAACGCGGGCGCGAGGTTCTGGTGCTCGAACGCGACGCGGTGCCGTCGGGGTCGACCGCGCTGTCGGCGGGGCTGATCCCGGCTGCGGGGACCGCCCTGCAACGGGCCGCCGGGATAGAAGACGACCCGGCGCGCTTTGCCGCCGACATCCAGAAGAAGGCCAAGGGCGAAAACGATCCCGCCCTTGTCGATCTGCTGGCGCGCGGGGCCGGGCCGGTGATCGACTGGTTGTCGCAAGATCATGGTCTGCCCTTCAGCGTCGTGACCGATTTCGACTATCCCGGCCATTCGCGCCGCCGGATGCACGGGCTGCCCAGCCGCGCGGGGCGCGAGCTGGTCGATGCCCTGCGCGCGCGGGCCGAGGCGCTGGGCCTCGACATCGTGGGCGGGGCGACGGTGACGACGCTGTTCACGCAAGGCGACCGGATCGCAGGTGTCGGCATCGCGCGACCGGATGGCGGCATCGAGACGCTGGGTTGCGACGCGCTGATCCTTGCCTGCAACGGCTTCGGGGGCAACCGCGCCATGGTGCGCGACCACATGCCCGAGATCGAAGAGGCGGTCTGGTTCGGCCATGACGGCAACAAGGGCGAGGCGGTCCAGTGGGGCGCTGCGCTCGGGGCCGAATTGCGCCATCTCGGCGCCTATCAGGGGCATGGCAACGTCGCCCATCCGCACGGGATCCTGATCACCTGGGCGGTGATCACCGAAGGCGGCGTGCAGGTGAACACGCAGGGCCAGCGGTTCTGGAACGAATCGCAGGGCTATTCCGAGGCCGCCCGCGCCGTTCTGGCGCAACCGGCTGGCGTGGCCTTCGCAATCTTCGACGACCGCATCGCAGGCATTGCCAGCCAATTCGCCGATTTCCGGTCGGCCGAGGCGCAGGGCGCCGTGATCCGCGCCAACAGCTTGTCTGACCTCGAGGCGGCGCTGGGCCTGCCCAGCGCCAGTCTGGCCGCCGAACTGGATGCCATCAGCCCGGGCGAACCCGACCGCTTTGGCCGGGTCTTCGGCGACCGGCCCCTTGCCGCGCCCTATTGCGCGGTGCGGGTGACGGGGGCGCTGTTTCACACGCAGGGCGGTTTGGCGGTGGACGGCACGGCGCGGGTGCGTCGCGCGGGTGGCGGCGTGTTCGCCAACCTCTTCGCCGCCGGAGGAGCGGCCTGCGGCGTCTCCGGGTCGGGCGATGCCGGCTATCTGTCGGGCAACGGGCTTCTGGCCGCGTCGGTCCTTGGCCGCATCGCCGGGCAATCGGCCTGAACCCTCACTGTTCCCGGAAGGCGCGCGTCATGCTGTCGGTGATGGGCTTGGCGAGATACTGGAAGAAGGTCCGTTCCGCCGTCTGGATCATGATTTCGACGGGCATCCCCGGGGTCGGGCTGAAGCCGCGCACGCGGCCGATTTCGTCGGGCGGGATGGAGATGCGGGCGATATAGACCTCGGCCGGAAGGTCGCGGGCCTTATCCATGATGGCATCCGCCGAGACATAGTAGATCTCGCCGTTCAGCACGGGCGTGGTGCGCTGGTTCAGCGCCGTCAGCCGCACCGTGGCCTCAAGCCCGACATGGACGCTGTCGATGTCGGTGCGGGGGATCTGCGCCTCGATGATAAGCGGCTCATCCGCGGGCAGGATTTCCGCGATGGCCTTTCCGCTTTCGACGACGCCGCCCGCCGTATGGTAATAGAGCCGGATGACCGTTCCGGAAACCGGTGCGACGACTTCGGCACGCTGCAGGATGTTCCGGGCCTTGCGCGACTGTTCGCGGATGCCGTCCAGTTCGGCCTGCACCACCTGCAATTCGTCCAGTGCGGCACTCCGATGCGCGCGGATCGTCTGTTCGATCTGGGTCTCATACTTGTCGCGGATCTGTTCGATCTCGCTGATTTCGGCGGTCAGCCGGCCGATCTGACCGTCCGCCTCGGCTATGGCGCGCAGAAGGGCGTTGACCTCGCTGCGCCGGATCAGGCCCTTGTCGAGAAGTTCTTCCTTCGCAACCAGGTCTTCATGGAAGATGCCCTTCTGAATGCGTGTCGACCGGAGTTGATGTTGATAGCCGATCACGCGAACGCCCAGCGCCTCGATGTTCTGGCGGATCAGGGCGATGTCGCTTTCCAGTCCCTGCATGGAGCCGCGGAACGCGATCGCCTGACCATCGATCATGGCGGCGATTTCATAATCCGCGCGCAACTCGAGCAGGGAGCGCGGAAAGTCGACGGTTTCCGTGCGGTCGATTTCGGACAGCAGGCGCGCCTCGATCGCTTCCAGGCGGACCTGGCGCAGGAAAAGCTCGCGTTCGGTGGCAAGTGCGGCGGTTTCGTCCAGCAGCAGGATGGGTTGCCCGGCGGCCACGCTGTCGCCTTCGGAGACCAGAATCTCCTTGATGATGCCCCCTTCAAGGTGCTGCACGATACGGTTCCGGCCGGTGGCGACGAAACTGCCTTGCGTGATGACGGCGGCCGCCAGCGGCGCGGTCGCGGCCCAGAGGCCGAAGCCGCCGAAGGTGACGATCAGCAGGGTGATGCCGAAGACCACGTGGCGCGATACGTCGCGCGGCACGGTCGCATACCATTCTGCGGCTTGGGGCGAAACGGTGGGAAGCTGCATGGTTGATTACTCCGCTGCGGTCGGATTGGGGCCACGCAGGCTCTGCTGGCCCGGGTTTTGGCGTTTGGCCAGTTCCTCGAGCACCGGCTGGCGGTGACCGAAGAGCGCGATGCTGCCGTCGGCCAGAAGCATGATCTTGTCCACCACGCTCAGAAGCGACGGCTTCTGCGTGATGACGACAACGGTGATCCCGCTTTGCTTGGCATGGCGGATCGCATTGGCCAGCGCCCGGTCGCCCGCCGCGTCGAGGTTCGAGTTGGGCTCGTCCAGCACCAGAAAGCGCGGGTTGCCGAAGAAGGCGCGCGCCAGCGCGATGCGCTGTTTCTGCCCGCCCGACAAGGGCGATCCGTCGGCGGCGACCATCGTCTCGTAGCCCTGCGGGAGCGAGGCGATCATCTCGTGCACATCCGCCAGGACGGCGGCGCGGTGGATATCCTCGTCGCTGGCATCACCGCGCATCCGGGCGATGTTGTTCTTGATCGATCCGGGGAAAAGCTGGACGTCCTGCGGCAGGTATCCGATCGATTCCCCCAGCTGCCGCGCATCCCAGTTGCGCAGGTCCATCAGGTCAAGCCGGACATTGCCGGACGTGGGCAGGATCGACCCCACCAGCATCTTGCCGAGCGTGGTCTTGCCCGCGCCGGAATTGCCGATCACGGCCAGCGATTCCCCCGGCTTGAGCGTGAAGCTGAGCCCGTTGAGGATGACCCGCTTGGTGCCCTGCGGCACGTAGAGCAGGCGTTCGACGTCCAGCCGGCCTTCGGGCCGGGGCAGGCGGAGGCGTTCGAACTGGAGCTTGGTCGTGTTCATCAGGTTCTGGATGCGCCCGTAGGACGCGCGCGACAGCAAGAACGCGTTCCACCCTTCGATCGACCCTTCGATGGGCGCCAGCGCCCGGCCCGCGATGATCGAGGCGGCGATGACCATGCCGCCCGTGATCTCGCCTTCAATGGCGAGGAAGGCGCCCCAGCCCAGCATCCCGATCTGGGTCAGCATGCGGATCGCGCGCGACACCGCCGAGGACACGATGTTACGGTCCTGCGCCCGCACCTGCGAGGTGAGCGAGGCCGCGGTGTCGCGGCCCCAGAGGATGACGGCCTCGGGCACCATGGCCAGCGCGTTGATGATCTGGCTGTTGCGCGACATGGAATCGAGATGCAGATTCGCCCGGCTCTGGGCTACGTTCGCCTCTGCAAAGGGCTGCGCGGTGATCTTCTGGTTGATGATCGCGACCACGAACAGCACCAGCGCGGTCACCACCACGATCATCCCGAGGTCCGGGTGAACGAGGTAGATCGCCAGGATGAAGATCGGCGCGAAAGGCACATCGAGAAAGCTGAGCAGTGTGCCCGAGACGAGAAAACTGCGCACCTGCTGCAGATCGCCCAGCGTCTGGTATTCGCGGCCGTTCGAATGCAGCGCCGCATGGGCTGCGGCGCTGAGCACGGGCGCGCCCAGCCGGGCGGCCACCTCGACGGCGGTGCGCATCAGGATGAAACGGCGGACCGCATCGAAGACCGCCTGCAGCACCACCGCGCCCACGATCACGATGGTCAGCATGATCAGCGTATCGGTCGAGCGGCTGGTGAGCACGCGGTCCGATATCTGGAAAAGATAGATCGGGATGGCAAGGATCAGCAGGTTCGTCGCGCAGGTCAGCACCATGACGAAGCCGATGTTGCGGCGCACCGCGCGTTTGCCCTGTCTGAGGCTTTCACCGAATTCGTCGGGGCCGAGCCTCTGGTGAAATCGCGGGGGCGAGCCATTGCCGCCGCCGCCCGATCCTCCGGGGGTGTCGGCAGGCGGCTTCGCCCCGCCCGCCTGACGGGGCAGCGGATCTGTCGACCCTTCGATTTCGTGGCGCACCATGGGCTGGGGTCTGACGGCCCCGTCCGGTTCCGGCGCGTCTGTCCTGCGGTTCTGCCGCGCCTGTCCGCCTTCATCTTCCGGCGTGTCCGCGCGCGCGGCGTCATCGTTCCGGGCGCTGCCCCGGTCGTTGTGTGTATGGTCCTTCACCCCGGCCTCTCGATCTATTCAGTCCCAGCTTCAGGCAAGTACGGTCTGCAGGATGTCGACGGACGTCGATCCGTCGTTGATCCCCCCCTGCATGGGGGCGTCCTCGGTCTGCGATGTCTCGGGGTCGAGCATGTCCTCGGCCAGGAAGGCCACCGCTTCGTTGGCCAGCTGGCTGAGCGTCACGCCCGATGGTGCCGCGTCGGTGTCGATCAGTTCGGCCTGATAGATCAGCGCGTCGTCATAGGCCTCGCCCCCGGCCATGATGACCGAATCCACCCCGAACTGCTTGAGCGTGGCGGTATTGATGAGCGCGTTCGATCCGCTATGGACCGTCACCTCGCCCCCTGTCGCGTTCACGAAATCCTCGAGCGCGAGGTGCACTTCGTCCGCGTCTCCCAGAATGTTGGTCTGTTCGAGAAGGTTCATCAGGGTCAGATCGCCCTCGATGTAAAGGACGCGCAGAAGCTCGGTTCCCTCAAAGACGCTGTTCTGGGCCACGGCGGCGCCGATGTCGTCGGCTCCGTTGCCCAGATCGTCGATCGCCTGCGCGAAGCTTTCGCCCAGCTCCTCGTAAGTGTCGGCACCGACCGCATGGATCGCGGCCGAGTTGAACAGGAGGTTGTCGTCGGCATGAACGGCGGTCGGGGGCAAGCCGCTGTAGGTCACCGTGTCGTCGTCCAGAAGCACGTTGATCTGCGACAGCATGTTGACCGAATAGTAATGGCCGCCGATCAGGATCAGGTCATAGCCATAGCCCAGCTCGACCAGACCCTGCAGGTTCACAAGCTGGTTGTTGCCCAGATCGATATAGGTTTCCCAGCCGGACAGAACGACTTCGGCGCGGTCGTGGTCGGTGGCGAAGTTGAACTGCTTGACCCAGTTCACGGCGATCACGTCGGCGGTGATCTTCGTGACCACCCAGTCTGCGGGAAGCCCGGTGCCCTTTGGTGCGATCTCTTCCCCGGCCTCGGCCGCCTGTTCGGCGGCAAGCTGCGCCGAAGACAGGATCTCGATCACGGCCTGGTTCAGCACCTGCGGCGGATGACCGTCCGCCATGTCGCCTGCATGGGCGATGGCCGCGGACGGCGCCGTGTTGTGATCCATCAGGATGTTGATCTGCGCGATGACGTTGAGCGTGAGGGCATCGCCCTTGACGGCGATCACCGGCGCGTCAAGCCAGGCCTGACCGGTATAGGCCTCGTTGATCGACTGGTTGGCGCCGGTCACCACCAGATGCCCGGGGTCGACGTCGAACAGATCATCCATCGGATCGTCGGCGGGATGGTTCAGCTTGGCCGCCTGTGCGGGCGTCAGATCGCCGTCACCCGCGACGGCCGGGTCGGCCGCGTCGTCTTCGGCGGGCTTGAGGAAGGCGGGCATGACGTCGTCAAGCGCGACCATTACATCGGCGGCCTGGCCGTTGACGAAGATGCCATGGGCCGCTTCGCCCCGGATAACATGGGCCGTCAGGCCCGCGATCTGCGGTGCCTCCACGGTGTCGAGCGCATCTTGAAGCGCGCGCGCGTAATCGCCGAGCGTCTGCACGCTTTCGAGGGCGGTTTCGCTGTCGGGAAGGGCGGGCAGACCATCGGCCGTGACAGGACCGCGTGCCGCGTCAGCCACCTGCACGAGGATGCCGAGCACGTCGCTGTGCAGCGCGGGGTCGGTGAACTGGGCCTCGCCGCCCTTCATCATCAGGAGGTCGTCGTCGCCCAGAATGTTGACCTGATACGTGACGACGACGACCGAGCTTGCCGGTTCGAGTGTGAAGCTGGGGACAACCGGCAAGTTTGGGTATTGCGCGAAGAACCCGGGCGCCTCGATACCTGCCGCGGGCAGGTCGGGCAGCACGGCGAAGGCGATGTCCGGAACCAAAGGCAGAAACAGGCCGGGCAGAGCGGGGGGCGCCTCCGGATCGGGTGGGGTGTAGTCCAGCACGGGCGCATAGCCGCCGGTGTCGAGATCGGCGGTCACGTTGACCGAGACATGCAGCAATTGCCCCGCCTCGCCGTCCTTGTTCCTGAGATATTCCGTCTTTTCGTAGAGATCGCGCAGGCGGTCCTGTTCGACCGTGAGATGAAAGAGCCCGATGAAATGCGCGACTGTTTCGGTTGTCTGATCCATATTCATCGCGGTCTCTTTCGGTTCGTGCGACGGCTGCGGGACGGGCCGTGCGTCTGACCAGAAAAACCGGGCCTTCGGGATGAAATGCCACCCGCGCCCGGGAAGAAACCGGGCCCGCGGACAGATGCCGCGGACCCGGGAGGTGGCGGATTACATCACGCCGTCGACGCTGTCGTCGCCGACGAGCGACGTGCTGAACGAGCCGCCGACGACCGTCATGTCGACGGTATTGCCGAGCACGTTGGCGCCCATCACGATGCTCTGGTTGAACGCCGTGGTGTCGATGGCCGAAGCCGCCGAGGCCCAGGATTCCCCGGTCACGAACCCGTCGTCACCGTTCTGCGAACCCCACATGCCGGCATTGCCGCCCGCACCTGCGTCTCCGACGCTCGCCATGCCGCCTGCGCCACCGGTGGCATTGCCGCCGATCGCATCACCGACCATGGACTGACCGCCGAAGGCGTCGCCCGTGTCACCGCCCCAGGCCTGACCGGCATAGCCGTTGCCGCCATCGCCCGCAGTGGCGGTGTTGGTGCCGCCATTGCCCGCGGTGTTCGCCCAGGCATCGGACATCGCGTCGGATGCGCCGCCATCACCGACGGTCGCATCCCCGGCCGTGCCGGTGCCCGAACCCTGACCGGTCGCGGTCGCACCCGAGTTGGTGTTGCCGCTGTCGCCCGACGTGCCGATGCCCTGGCCTGCGCCGATCGAATAGGCTTCGGCTTCGGTTTCGCCGCCCTGACCGCCGCCATGGCCCTTCGACATGAAGTGGGGGAAGGGCTGACCGCCATCGGCATCCGCTTCGGCATAGGCCTTCGACAGACCCGTGCCGATACCGCCGGCATCACCGGTGTCGCCACCATGCGCCCCCGATCCGGCAAGGCCCATGCCTGCGCCCAGACCAAGGCCAGCCGAGGTCGCGTTTCCGCTGTCACCGCCGGACGACTTCGCACCCGAAGCAGCACCACCGATGCCCAGACCGACACCGATCGCACCGGCGTCTCCGCCCTCCGCTCCGGCACCGCCGTAAGCCTTGGCCTTGCCGCCTTCGCCTGTGTCGCCGCCCGAAGCCTTGGCCCAGCCGCCGTAAGCTTCACCGGCACTGGCCTTGGCACCATCGGCGACGGCCACGCCGTCGTTCTTGCCGCCGTCGGACTCTGCGTTGATCCCTTCCGAGGCCGAGGCATGTCCGCCGGCCGAGTTGTTGGTCTGCTGCAGATTGCCGCCGACCGTCGGGTTGTGCAGTGTGTCGTTGTCCTGCAGGTTGTTCGACATCGCGT
The DNA here is from genome assembly GCA_964573835.1 of uncultured Aestuariivita sp. Classification (GTDB taxonomy): domain Bacteria; phylum Pseudomonadota; class Alphaproteobacteria; order Rhodobacterales; family Rhodobacteraceae; genus JAGYKE01. The sequence goes on from CAZNMV010000046.1 coordinate 10,645, forward strand.
TGACGATACCGGCATCGTTGCCTTCGCCGTCGAGCGCGTCCGTCAGGATCTTGGACAGGCTCATGTCGTTGCCGGGATCGTAGTCCAGATCGCCCTTGGCCATCACGATGGAATCGATGCTGGCACCGCTCGCCAGATCGAAATCGGCGAAGTCGTCATCCGTCGGCTCGTAACCGGTGAGATCGACAGCGACGTCCACGGTGGTGGCATTGCTGTTGGCGTTCGTGTTGGTAGCCAGGTTGGTCGTGGCTGCGTTCGACGCCGACGCAGAGCTGGTCGCCGCATTCGCCGCGGCATTGGCATCAGAATCCGAATGGCTGCCGCTCTTCGAGCCGCTCATCGCGCCCGACATCGAACCGCTGTGGCTGCCCGAGTGGTTCTCGTTCAGGTTCGCGTTCTCGTTGTCGTTCTCGCTTTCCTGATGCTGGCCCTGGCCCTGCAGCTGTGCCTGCAGTTCGGCCTGCAGCTGAAGCTGTGCCTGATCGGAATCCTGATGCTGTCCCTGGTGCTGGTGACCGATCGGGAAGATGTGCATGTTTCTGTTGCTACTCATGAGTGTCTCCTTGGGGTGTCAAGGGCACGCAGCAGGATCGCAGTCTGTCAAAGGCGATCATGGGCGGCGTGCCGTTCGGGAATGTTCCGGCCTGAACCCTGGGTCCGGGGCCGGAGCGGGGTCGTCATGTGTGGATCGTGAAGGTCTCCGTCCTTGTTCGGTTTCGTGCCGCCGGGCCACCTTCCGGGGTCTTGCGCCAGCCCGTCTTGCGGACAGCGCGCAGGTCCCTGACCCGTCGGAGCCGCGGGGAGCGGGGTATCCCGCCGGATTGATCCGCGACCCTTGAATAGTGACATCAGCCGAGCCGGCCGACATAGCCGGACGAAGGGTTAATGACCGTTCGGGCGGGTCTTAGAGGTCTGACTTTATTTGAAAATATCGCCGGCACGCCTTGGCCGCCGGCCATCTGCCCGTGCCCTGACCTGACGGAATCGGTAGATCGGTCACCGCTGCGAAAGAGGCTGTTCCCGGCATCGGGGCGGATGTGGCGGCCTTCCCCCAAAGGCCCCGGGGACGGGAAGGGTGCTGCCGGGGCGACGATGGGCTTGGGTGAAACGCGTTGACAATACGGGGCCCGACCGGCAGTCTGGACCCCTCACACAGATACGGGGGAAAGCGAGACGTCAGAACCCGGACCCGGTCCTTCAATTTTTCGGAAGCGGCTGTGTTGCGACTTTATTTCTTTGGTTTGATATCCTTCGCGCCTTTGCGACCCCCCCGTGATTTTGGTCCTGTTTTTATTCGGAGAGACGGAATTACCGTCTGTCACACATGAAGATTGAAAAATTCGACGGCCCGTCGGACGCACAGCGAATAGTGCTGGTCGGAAGCCCGGCCGTCTTTTCGGACACGCTCCTCGCGATCGCGGGGGCGGTGTTTCAAGACTTCACCCTCGAACGCGTCGGCAGCATCAGGACGCTGCGCAGAAGTCTTGCCGATCCGCCGGCAGTCCGCGACGACGTGGCGATGGTCATCGTCTTCGAGGATCTCCTCGATGGGCTGAGCAGGCATCATCCGGCCCTGTCGGAACACTTCCCGCAGGCCTCTTTCGTTCTGGGCTACCGCGATCTTCGCAAGGCACGTCTGCTGTTCACCGCCGCACTGGCCGATCCGCGGCTGGCGCAGATCGGGTATCTGCCGATGGATCTGCAGGTGGATCGCTGGATCGCGCTGTGCAGGCTGTTGCTGAGCGGTCACCTCTACGTGCCGTCAGAAATCTTCGCCGACGTGCCGGTCGAACGCTTCGACCCCCCGACCCCGGTGCGGCAGAACCGTGCCTCTGCAAACGCGGGTGCGGGCCGCGCGGTGCCGGCCGACGGGATCGACGCGCTGACCGCGCGCGAAGCGCAGGTGCTGCGCCTCGTCAGCCAGGGCAAGCAGAACAAGATCATCGCCGAAGAACTGAAGCTGTCGCAGCACACGGTCAAACTGCACATTCACCACGTGATCGAGAAACTGGGCGTGCACAATCGGACCGAGGCCGCGGTCCGCTATCTCGCCCGGACGGACGCGCAGAGGGAGGCAGCCCGGTGAGCGACGTCGACAGGTCGCCGGATCTGGACGAGATCCTGCTGCGCGTCGGGCATCTGAACTACACCTGGACGAACACCGAAAGCCTTCTGATCCATCTCATCGCCGGGCTGTGCGGTGTGGACAAGAATGTCGCGGTGATCCTGTTCCTGACCCTCAATACCACGCGGGCCCGGCTTGATCTTGTGGAACGGCTGGCCAAGATGGACGACAGGCCCGCACCCGAGCGCGACAGCATCCTCGCCATCTCGCAGAGCATGCAGAAATCCGCAGCCCTGCGGAACCGGTACAACCACTGCATCTATGCCTTCGATCCCCAGGAAGGGCAGCACCGCACGATCCTGATGCGGATTGCCGACCGGCGTGACCACCTGCGCATGGGCCAGGTGAACGTCCTGGACGCCACCGCACTGGCCGACATCGACAGCGCCATCGCCGATCTGCGCGCGATCAACCGGATGATCTGGGCCCATGTCGCCGCCTGGGGCTATCCCGCCTGACCGCGTCCCGGCCGGGCGCGCCGTCGGGACCCAAGCGCCCCGGCCCGCCACATGTGAGAGGCACGGGCGTCCGCGCAAAAAACCCTCTGGACACGCCCTCTGGCCTCTCCTAGAAGGCCTGCACCCGAAGCCTTGGCTTCACCCGTGCCCGGGTAGCTCAGGGGTAGAGCAGTGGATTGAAAATCCTCGTGTCGGTGGTTCGATTCCGCCCCCGGGCACCACTTTTAC